>CAZCHB010000023.1:0-10174 GCA_964498235.1 uncultured Planctomycetales bacterium | reverse complement strand
GCGTTATTATTTACCTTTTTCGTTTTCATCAAGGGATGCTGGCCGTCGGATGCCATGGACAAACGTCCCATTAAATCAGCCAGACGTTCGGCATAAATCTGGGCATTGGATTGGGCTTTATACGCGCGTTTAAATTTACTAGCCGAGACCATTTTCATGGTCTTGGTCATTTTACGGGTATTTTTAAGCGACCCAATTTTCTTATTAAATTCTTTTATCCCAATCATTTAAAAGAAGCCTTTACTTCAGTTAATAAGTTTTTAAGCGCGGCTTTAACCTCATCCGTCATCGCCAGGGTCTTGTTAAACAATTGCACAAAATCGGCGTATTTTGAATCTAACTGCAAACTTAAATGTTCCTCAAAATCACGGATTTTATTTGGAGCAATGTCGTCGAGAAATCCATTGGTTCCGGCAAAAATGATTGCCACCTGCTTAACGACGGGCATAGGCACGTGAATCCCCTGCTTGATGATTTCCATTAAGCGTTTGCCACGGTCTAATTGCTTTTTTGTCGCTGGATCAAGGTCTGAGGCAAATTGAGCAAAAGCGGCAAGTTCACGGTACTGCGCTAATTCCAAACGCAAGCTTCCAGCTGTTTGCTTCATCGCCTTCACCTGCGCATCACCTCCGACGCGGGAAACTGAAAGACCGGCATTAATCCCAGGGCGCTGGCCCGCATTAAAAAGATCTGCGTCTAAGAATATTTGTCCGTCAGTAATTGAAATAACGTTAGTTGGAATATAGGCGGATACGTCCCCTGCCTGTGTTTCAATGATGGGTAAGGCGGTCAGGGAGCCTGCTCCTTTTTCATCACTTAATTTGGCAGAACGTTCAAGCAAACGGCTGTGTAAATAAAAAATGTCCCCAGGATACGCCTCACGGCCCGGCGGACGGCGCAACAGCAAAGAAAGTTGGCGGTATGATTGCGCTTGTTTGGTTAAATCATCATAAACAATCAACGCATGACGGCCGCTGTCCCTATAGTACTCCGCCATGGCTGTCCCTGAATAAGGAGAAATAAACTGCATCGGCGCTGGATCTGAGGCGGTGGCGGCAATAATTGTCGTGTATTCCATGGCCCCGAACTTACGTAATTTTTCATACACTTGAACAACCGTTGAACGTTTCTGTCCAATGGCCACATAAAAACAATAAACGCCTTTGCCTTTTTGATTAATAATCGTATCAATAGCCAAGGTTGTTTTGCCTGTTTTACGGTCGCCGATAATTAATTCACGCTGGCCGCGGCCGACGGGGGTTAAAGCATCAATAACCTTAATCCCTGTTTGCAGCGGCTCATGGACATTTTTACGGTCAATGATGCCCGGCGCTTTAATTTCAATCTGGCGTGTTTCTGTTGTTTGCGCCGGCGGTTTCCCGTCGATGGTCTGACCTAAGGCATCGACAATACGGCCAAGCAGGGCATCACCAACTGGAACAGACGCAATTTTTCCAGTACGCTTGACCTCATCACCTTCTTTAATGCTTGAATCCTGGCCAAAAATGGCCACGCCGACATTATCTGATTCAAGATTTAAGGCCACCCCTTTGATGCCATTGCCAAACTCCACAATTTCTCCAGACATAACATTAAAAAGGCCGTGTACCCGCGCGATACCATCTCCGACATTCAATACGGTCCCAATTTCGTAGGTCAATACTTTATTCTGGAAATCCGCAAGCTCTTTCTGCAGGATTGATGATATTTCGTCTGGATTTAATTGTTGGGGCATAATAAAACCTCTTTTTTGGTCATGTCATCCCCGAAATTTTTAATCAGAGATCTAGTTCATTAGTGTTCTAGATGCCTGACAAATACCCTGCCGACAGGCAAGTTCGGGCATGACAAGTTATTTTAGAACGCTTTGTTTATATTCTTCTAACTGGCTTATAAAACTGCTGTCATGCAATCTTCCTTCTATAAAAATCTTAAATCCACCAATCAACGAAGCACTTAATTGCCAATCCGGCACAATAGTTTTGTTGTATACCCGGCCCAAGGCATCAAGCACATTTTTCTTAGCCTCATCGCCGATATCTAAAGCTGTAATAATATCAGCGCGAACCTTATTTTGCGACTTCAGGTAAATGCCGTCAAATGAGCGGATAATGCCTTCAAGCAAATCCAGGCGGTTCTTGATACTAATAAATAACAAAAACTTCATCAGGAGATCAGGAACCCTTGATAAAAAAACAGACGATAAAACCTTATTACGTTCGTTCACCCCGATAAGCGGATTATGGACAAACTCCCTTAGGCTTGGTATAGCCTTAAGCAATCCAGCCATGCTGACTAACGCGGCATGAATATCCTCCACGCTATTTGACTTCTGCGCTAAATTAAACAATGACTTAGCATATCTTACGCATATTTGACTGGCGCTCATAATTGCTTGACAGCCTCATTAACTAAATCACGGTTCTTCTGTGTATCAGTATTTTCTTTCAAAATCTTACCGGCTAGCGAAATTGCAATTCCAACGCTCTGCTTTTTCAACGCCTCTATCAAACGCTGGCGCTCACCTTCAATCTGTGCCTTCGCGTTATTTACGATGTCTTGCGCGTTAAGCTTGGCTTTGGCTTCAATCTCATGGGCCAAGGCTGCCGCAGATTTTCTGCTGTCATCAACAATTTGCAATGCTTGAGATCGAGCTTCATTTAGAATCTGATTCCTAGTTGTTTCCACCTGAGCTAACTGGGCCTTGGCCGCGTCAGCATCCTCTAAAGATTTACGGATGTAATCTTCCCTGTTCTTTAGTCCTTGAAGTATCGGTTTCCATGCGAATTTTTTCAGAATAAAAAGCAATGCAAAAAAGGTCACCCAAGTTAACACGACCATTAACAGATCAGGGGCTAGAATGTTCTGCCCATGACTCTCGACAACCTTTGCTGACTCCGCAGGATTTTCCATGAATAATGTCCTTTATTTATTTTTGCAGGGCCATAAAACAAAAGACTGCGCACAACAGCGCGACACCTTCAACGAGCGCGGCCCCAATAAACATCACTGTTTGAATCTTACCAGCTTGTTCCGGCTGACGGGCAATGCCATTCAAAGCCGCAGCTACAATCTGCCCCACCCCAATACCTGCACCGATCGCGCATAAACCAAAACCGATGGCAACTAAAAAATTAGCTAAATGTGGTATTTCTAATGTTTGCATGTTAAACCTTTCGTTGAATATTGTTTTTACAAATTGTTAATGTTCCGGGTGATACATTTGGCCGATAAATACGGCTGAAAGCAAGACAAAAATATAGGCTTGTAAAAAAACAACCAATACCTCCAACAATGCAATACCAACAGCCAAAAGCACCGCCGGCAATGCCCAAACACCAAACAAAACAACTAATCCTAACAGAGAATAAATAACCATGTGCCCAGCTAACATATTAGCAAAAAGACGGATCATCAGCGCAAAAGTCTTGATAAATAATCCGAGCACCTCAAGCGGTATGATAATAAACAAGATTGGCAAGGGAACGCCTGAAGGTACAAACGCCTTGATAAACCCATTAAAACCGTTCTTTCCAATTGCCCCAACAGTCATGAAATAAAAAACGACCAACGCCAACGGTGCGGTGACGCTTATGTTAGCAGTTGCTGCCGCAAACAGCGGAATTTGACCCAAAATATTTAGGCCCAGTATAAAGAAAAACATCGTGCATAAAACGGGGGTTAATTTTTCCCCGTCTTTCCTTCCAAGCGAAGGAATAGCTATTTCATCACGGATAAATTGGACAAAGGCTTCCATCGCATTGGTCGCACCCGTTGGCACCCGATCATTTTTCCTATATATGGCGCAAAAAAGGACAATAAGAGCAATGGCACAAAAAATAAGCATAAGTCCATGCAAGGAAAGAAAAGATGGTAATGGTATTGGAGGAAGAAAAGGCAGACGCCACTCATGTGAATTCATCACATGATGCATAATGTATTGGTCTAACTGGAACGTTCCTGCTGTAGCGGCAAACTGCATAATTGTGATAATAAGTTACAACTTCATACCTTGCAAGCAAATAAGTAAAAATTTATTAAATTATCAATTCTTCCTAGTCAATTTCCACAACTCATAGGCTATCAAAACCATTCCAAGCCCCATACCTGTGAGTGTCCAAACATAACCAGAATTTAATTTCTGATCCACATAAAAACCCACAAAAAAACAAAACACAAATTCACCAATAATAGTATAACCGAAACTCAATCCGGCATTACTGGGAGTTTCATTCTTATTTTTGTTAGTCATGGGTTACAAAAAAATCAGAACCGCTGTGGGATTTTAATTTTCTGATTTTTAAATTAAACTCAGTAATCTTCCTGCTTATGATCATTTCAACTTGCTGGATGCAATTCTGACGTTTTCTCATATTCGCGCCAACAACCTGATCCAAATCATCAATAGAACGCAGAAAAACACCGGGCAAATCAGCCACCGAAGGATCAATATTACGCGGCATTGAGATGTCGATGAAGACCAGCTTCTTTCCGATACGGCGCTCCATAATCCCAGAAATCTTTTCTTTATCAAGAATATAGTGCGGCGCGCCGACAGAACAAAAACATAGATCAACTTCAGTTAGAATTTCTTTAATATCCCAAAACGATGCCGCTATACCACCATACTGAACCGCTAGATTTTCCGCTTTTTCACCGGTACGGTTCATTAAATAAATCTTGCCTAATTCCCTATTCGTTAAATTACTCAGGGCTAATTCCCCCATCTTACCCGCGCCGATTACTAAAACAGATTTACCTTTGAGCGTTGTTAAAATCTGCTCTGCCATTTCAATAGCCGCCCAGCTAATCGAGGAACCGCCAAAACTGATTTCTGTTTCATGCTGGGCCTTTTTACCGGCACGAATGGCGATATTGGTCAAAATATTAAAATATTTTGAAATTGTTCCTATTTCCCTGGCCCGTTCAACAGCCGTCTTCACCTGACCTAAAATCTGCTTTTCCCCTAAGACCAAGGAATCCAGGCCGCTGGCTACGCGTAACAAATGTTCAATCGCCTGCGGGCCGCTATGGGCATAAATATATTTCGAATAATCAAAATCAAAAGAAATCTTTTTGATTTTGGCAATCAATTCAACAACCACCGCCGCTGTAACTGAATGGTCCGCGCGTTTTAAGTACACTTCAATACGGTTACAGGTTGAAAGGACAAAAACTTCGCTCACCGCTGGATTATTTTTAAGCTCACTTAACAACAAGTCAGCCTGCAGGGCGTTTAAGTAAAACTTCTCACGGATCTCTATAGGAGCCGTTTTATGGTTTAAACCGATAATAAACATGATTATTTAACTTTAACAAACTTTAAGGAATGAATCAAACCCTATTCTAAAATAAAAATTTAGACATCAATATCTTTGCGGTAACTATTTAACAAGTGCATTATGTTATCTTGACTGAAGGGGCCTAAATATTCTCTAGCCCCTGCCTGCAAGGCCACATGTTTTAAATATTGGATTTCAATCATTTTTGCCTGTAAGGAAACATCTTCATTGGCCGCTGATAACGGGCTATAATAAACTAAAATATCCGTATTAGCTAATTCAGGGCACTGCTTTAATTCCTTAATAATCTCATCAACAAAACAATCCACCATCAATAAATCCAAAACAATAATATCCGGCACCATTGTTTTAGCGGCGGCCACCAGTTCTTTGGCCCCCATTGCATATGAAACAGCCCATTGCACAACAGGCTCCATTACCCGACGAAGAGAATTAAAGACTGCCGGCTTACTGCTGTGAAAAAGCATCTTTGTCTTAAGCGTCTGCATTGTTTTTGCGAAATATAAACGCTCAATGATTTTCATTTCTAATTGCTCAACATTAAAAGGCTTGTGAATAAAATCATTGACGCCTAAATACATCAATGAATCTTCCATCGCGCCTTTAGCGGATACGACAATGATGGGAATTTCTTTCGTCTGGTTATTTTGCTTTACCGCCTTACAAAATTCAAAACCATTCATCACAGGCATAATAACATCAGTGACAATCAAATCAGGAATATAGCGCGTACTTAACTCAAGAGCACGTTGGCCGTCTGCCGCCCCATAAACTTGAAAACCATCACGGGACAAACGTTTCTGAATAATCTCAACAACTTCTGCCTCATCATCAACTAACAGTATCTTAGAGAGCATGTAACACCCGCCTTTAGGCTCTAATATCAGCCTAATTCAAGTATATCCTATTTGGGAGATTATGCAAGCTGGCGATGTGATTATAAGATGTTTATTTGCAGCTATTTATGAACTTTAAGGCTCGATCAAATTCTTGCGGATTATTGACATTATTAAGCCAATTCTTATCCTTTTGGAGGATCAGGTGGGTATTTGATTTCATTAAAATTTTACGCGGGCAACAGCAATCCTTTTTAATAAATTCCAACATAACCAGCCTACTTTCAACCTCCCATATTGCACATAACGGCTCCGGAAGATTATCTGAGGCGCTAGTATAAGCCGTGGCAAAAGTGCCCGTTTTTCGTTGTTCAACTAAAAATTTAATAGTTTCTTCAGTAACAAAAGGCAGGTCACTGGCTAATATGATCCATGACACATTTGGATATCGCGTCATGGCAGAAAGTATTCCGCCAATCGGGCCTATCTCACTAAATTGCGGCAAATCATGGATCTGGCGTAAATGCGCGTATCCTTCTTGCGTTGATTGATCCAGGCGGGTTGAGACAAAAACCTCCGCACAAAAAGGCGTCAACAAATCAACGGCACAATCAAGCTGGGACTTGCCTTGATATTTTAACAGGGACTTATCCTGCCCCATACGTTTACTGCGGCCGCCAGCTAATATAAGGCCATAAAGCTTGTTGCTTATTGCTGTCATATTCAATAAATCCATCCGCACGCCCTAAGGAAATAAAATCTCCTGACCCTCCCGAGGGAATAATTTGACCATCCTTTACCAATAAAAAATGGGTTAAATCTGATTTAAAATCCGGTAGATTCTTGGCTGAGATATGTTCTTTTTTTAGTTTAATACCTGACGCATGATATAAATAAGGCAGAATATAACGATACGCGCAAATCATTGTCGAGACAGGGTTACCCGGCAGGGCAAAAACAGGTTTACGTCTTTTATCAATACCAAACCAAAACGGTTTTCCCGGTTTCTGTACCACCTTATGGAATAAGGCCTTTACCTTTAAACTGCTGAGCACCTGCGGGACAAAATCAAATTCCCCCATAGATACGCCGCCGCTTAAAACCAAGATATCATATTGATCTAATAATAATTTTATTTTTGAATATAGAATCTTTTTATTATCCGGCAAATGAAACGTTTCCGCCTGTGCTAAACCGCTTTGTTGGAACAAATTCTCCAAGGCATAGGCATTTGATAAACGCGTTTGGTAAGATTTAATAGGTTTATGTATATCAACTAACTCATCCCCCGTCGATATGATGGCGATACGCGGCCGTTTGCAGACCTTAAGCTTACTTTTACCGACGGATGCAATAATTCCTATTTGCGCGGGATAAAGCTTAATGCCTTTTTTAAGTATTGTGTCCCCTTTTTTGGCATCAGCCCCCCTAGTCCTGATAAATTGGCCCTGCTTTAACTGGGAACCTTCCCTTAAAGCGGCGATATCATTGTCAATATGGACGGATTCAATAGGAACAACGCAGTCAGCACCTTTAGGCAACACCGCGCCGGTCATGATTTGAAAGCAATGGTTTCTATTTTTTAAGGTCAACGGCGCTGTCCCTGCGGGGATGATTGATTGGATTTCAAATTTCCTAACACCATTCTTCCAAGCCGAGAAGGAAATAGCAATGCCGTCCATTAATGCTTTATTAAAATCAGGCTGGTCACGATCGGCTCTAATATTTTCTAAGAGCACACGGCCGTAAGCATCCTTTAAAGCACAAAGCTCAAACCCAAAAGGTTTGGCCTGAGACAGAATATGAGATTCTGCAGATGAAACAGAGACCATAGAAAACCTAACTTAAATTATTGACGGCGATACTTGATAAGTAAAATAGAAACAACGCAGAATATTATCTCACAGATAAGATAAATAAGCAATGTATTGGCAATGCCTGAGGTAAATCCATAGGAATGAAGACCGATACTTAACAAATTAACACCAAACCACGCCCACATGACCACAATCATGCCAATTACATTTCCAATAGCCATTCCAAGCGCACCGATCATCCTAGAAATCTTAGCGTGAAATAACATGGCGCTCCACAGCACAATCATAAGGGCTCCATTTTCTTTCGGATCCCATCCCCAAAAACGTCCCCAGCTCTGGTCCGCCCAAATACCGCCTAAATTTGTCCCTAAAAAAGTCAGGGTCAAGGCTAAGCCTAAAATCCCCATCATCACCATATAGGTATTATCCAAGATGAATTGAGGTTTTTTAGAAATCGCTTGAAGGAGCCAAATGTGACCCAATACGCCAGCCACACAGGTTGCCCCATAACCCATGGTGATAGTTGTGACATGGGTGGATAACCAAAAATTTGAATTAAGCACCGCAACAAGCATTTTTAGCGTGTCACCTTCGGCGCTGTATTTTGACGCAATAAAAAGAAGTACGGTGCCGCTGACACCGGCGGTGACAATGCCAAGCCATTGCTTATTGACCCGTTCAATTATGATTCCCAAAACAACCGTAATTAAGGCAACAAATATAAACGTTTCATATAGGTTTGTCACCGGCGGGCGGGCCATAATGATGGTGCGCGCTGCAAGCCCTGCCAAATGCGGAATAAAGGCGGCAATCACGGCCCCTAACCCCAAGCTGTACCAGATGCGGCGGCGAGACATAAAGGATATCACAAAGAATATCAGAGATAAAATATAGAATATCTTAGCCAAAAGAAACGGCCGCAAACCATGATAAATTAACTCTACCCCAAAGGTATTAAATTTCCTTGATTCCCTCTTGCTTACACGTTCCAACATCGTCTCAAAATACTGCTTACCTGCCATATCAAATTGAATCTGCACTCCTTTTTGGTACGCAATCACCATATCACGTAAATGAACCATTAATCGGCGGGTATTATCATTCTTAAAATCCTTGGCTATCGCATCCCAAGGGCTGACCCATGCTAAATCACCGGAAGCACCTGGGATTAACCCTAAAGACAAATCTTTATACGTCCTTGACCATTGAAAAAGATGCATCAACAATCCCATCGCCTGAGCTTCTTGCGGTGACCACTGAGACTGGTTTTTGGACATTGCCTGTTCCGTTACAGTTCGAATATCCTCTGAACGCAGAGCCGTATCCAGAAAACTGTCCCCATTAAAATCATCATGGCCAACTGCGAAGAGAAATTCTTGAGACAGGTCAGCATATTGGCGGACATTCTCAAAAACACGCAAAATCTCTATTTCAACAAGACTTCGTTCTTTTTCCGGAATATTTCTAGCCGCCTGTGTTAATTCAAATAGCTTGGTATACGCCTTTTCAATCTGATTAAAACTATAGCGGCGGTTATGGACGGGATCAATGCCTAATGCCGTCGCTATATCTGGATTATTAATCAAGAATATTTCATCACCCCGTGTGCTTTCAGGCGTAAACAGGACTGCTGCCAGCCAAGCAATAGCTGATTTCTTTGCGTAAGTATCTTTTCCGGAGAACTGGATTAATAAATTTCTTGCATAGGTATCGAGGGGCTTAATACGACCATCATGAAGAATTGGAATTCGCGACAAAACCTGATAATTGGCTATGCCCTGCGTAACTTTTACAGGTTCTGCAGACTGCGCAATGCACATTGAAGCAGATAAGAAGAATAGAATTAAAAAATATATACCTAAATTTTTTCTCATATTTTCTTCCGGCGTAAGGCTGCCGCGATAAAATGAAAGGCTAAACCAAAGAAAACGACAAAACAGGCAATATAAGGCAAGATTTGCCCCGCATTTTTTACAACCGCAAAGGTTGAATATTCCCGTCCCATCGCATCAATAACATAGGAAGCTTGATAAAAAGTATAATCTTTATCCCGTAAGGGCGTGTTCATATAAATACGCACATCCCTTGTTTGATTGGGTTTAATCACTTCCACCATGCTCTCATAACCTTCTGCCATCTGGGTGCCGGGATGGAATTCTGCCTTAAAATCTTTAAGACGCAGGGTAAATGGAAGCACATAACGTTTATGCCGCAAAAT
>CAZCHB010000022.1:6309-15348 GCA_964498235.1 uncultured Planctomycetales bacterium | reverse complement strand
GAATAAATGCTGTGCAAGCCCTTATTAATCCCAGTTCTTTGAAAGAGGGCAGTGCCATTCATGCGTTTCAAGAGATGGAACGTGTATTACAGGCGCGTTGGGAAATCTCGTATATTTCAGCTCAAGCAGGAAAAGCTCAAGGAGTTGAAGTTGATTTAGCAAGTGTTAGCGGGCTGAGAAGCTATATTAATGATGATACGGCGATGACAATAAGCCGCAGACAAATCTTTAGAGGGGCAGGGATGGCGGTTGCTCTAGCGGTAGGAGGTGTAGCAGGTTACGGAGAAATTTTTCTTCCTCGGAAGGGAAGGGAAGGCCGGATGATGCCATTAACAAATGGCGGCCGTTTGGTCCCTAATGCAAAGACCACAATCTTGATCCACGGCTTTAATGAGAAGAATGCAGAAGAAAGTTTTAGGAAGGTGGCAGGGGCGCTGGCTCTTAAGGGAGAAAACTTTATGGTGTATTTCTGGGATCAAAATGATGACCCAAAGAATTGGCCTAGTGATTTAATTAAAGAACTCCAATTAGAAAAGATTGATCCTGCAAGTACAGAATTTATCGCATATTCAACGGGAGCGGTTATTTTTTGGGAAGCGGTGCGTCAATCGCTGGCAAATGAAGAAACAAAGGGGATTTTTAAGGGTGTTAAGTTGACCCAATGGGCTCCTGCCATCGCAGGTTCTTATAGGGCTTGGAAGTTTTCATCTGCCTGGCTTCAAGAACGCTTTTGGAGGTTTACTTGGGCGATGAGCCGGGAGGATATAGGCTCAGAAATTAATCGTACAAAAGCACTGCATCCTAATGGCGAAATCATACGAAGGATTAATGATGCCAGGAATACTCAGATTTTATTAGAAACGTTAGGTCAAAAAAATGTGCGGTCAGTTCTTTGTAAGTTTGATGCGAATGTCTTGCCGAGCGAAAGTCCTTTGCTTGGTAAGGTGAAGATTGTAGATGTTGCGCATGGGGCAATGTCCAGCAGTGCAGAGGTTATAGATATAACGGTAAATCCTGGGATGACGGCCAGTGATAGGCAGATGAAGGGTGATCGAGGAGTAATCGTCGTTGATAAGGAAAGAGCTGGTTATGAAAAACCAGAGTTCTTTAGATTTCAAGAACACACGGCTTTTTTGAATTCTCAGGGAGTTTTAACGCGACCACTAATGCTAAAAGATCATTTTAGATTAGGCGTGGGGGCTTCAGTGGCGTTTCCATTTATATTTACAGCATTGTTTACAGCCTTGCCAATTCAGTTTGAACAAGAACCATATGTAGTGCCTCTGACGTTATTTATCCTATTAGCAATATTTAGTCCATTTATTAGCGCATTACATCTTCAAGAGTACAGTGATCAAAAGATAGTAAAGCAAAATACGAATAAATATCTGGAAAATCCGCAGGACATTTTATTTGATAAGGATTTATTAAAGATTATAAAGAGGTTTGAGAAAGAAACCAGTTGGAAGATTGTGTGGGTAGCTGATTTGAATATTACCATTTGGCCAGATCTAGATAAAGAAGAAATTATTATGCCGATTGGCTGGATAGTAGCGGGTAAGACTTCTGATCTTTATCGTAGAGCAAATTATCTGAATTATCTTTTTAAAAGGGTAAAAAGAGGAATTAAGAATTCTAGCATAAAAGGCGGGATTGATTTAAGAAATGATAAAGCCCTTATTGTCACCAATAGTGGGGGGAAGATTAGTTTTAACATAAATCCAGCTGAACTTACCCGCTGGCAAAAGGCCCAGGGGGTTCAATTTGATATTACCAGTATCCAGCCGGTTAAAAGCTTACATTCTTTCCTGGAGATTTGACAAATCCCTGATTTTCATATAAACTTGCTATAAGTTGCATATGCAACTACATTAACTATGGCAAAATTTACATTTACATTGGAAGATTCGTTGGGCTATATTGTTGGCCGGGCGGCGCGTTCGGTTGGCGGACTGCTTAACCGTAATATGGCTGCGGCAGGTTACGATGTCACCTGTGAGCAATGGTCTGTTCTTTTTAATTTAGGGCAGAAGAATGGGCAGACCCAGCAGGAATTAGCAGGGCATACCTGTAAAGATAAGACAAGTATGACCCGTCTGATTGATGGGATGGAAAAGCGTGATTTAGTGGTGCGTATTCCTGATAAGCAGGATAAGCGCCAGAAATTGATTTATTTAACGAATAAAGGAAAACATCTTCAGCTGGAATTGATGGTTATTGTGAAAGCAACATTAGAGCAAGCGGAAACAGGTATCAGCGTGCGTGACATGAAAAACTGCATGGCGGTGCTGTGTAAGATTTATAATAACGTTTTGGAACTTCATCAGAAACCAATCGTTGCGCCTGCAACGAAAAAAAAGAGCAAGGAAAAATCATGAGGTCATTTCTTTTGGGGACAGCACTTGTTTTAATCTTATCCGGCTGCGGCGCGCCCGCGGATAAAGGGGCGGCGGTTAAAGGCATGGGTGGTTTCGCGGTGCCGGTGGTCGGGGTTAAAGTGGTGCCTCGCGTTGTTTTGGAGAAAATTTCTGTGGTTGGGTCATTGACGGCGAATGAGTCGATTGATGTAAAATCACAGGTTGAGGGGAAGGTCACGGAAATACATTTCGAGGAAGGCCAAAAAGTAGCCAAGGGCGATGTGCTGTTGGTTTTAGACCGGGAAAAATTAGAGGCTAGCATGGCTGAGGCTAAAGCAAATTATGATATGGCCCAGACGACATTCAACCGGATGAAATCCTTAGTTGACCAAGGCGCAGTGTCCAAGCAGGAATTTGATCAGGTTCAGTCCCAAGTCGCGGCAAAGCAGGCTCAATTAGATTTAATTAGCGCCCAATTAGCAGACATGGTTATTACGGCCCCATTTGATGGCGTTATTGGTGAGCGTCAAGTCAGCCTTGGCCAGGTTATTAATAAAGACCGTTTATTGACGGTTATCATCGATGATAATCCGATGAAGGTTGATTTTCACGCGCCGGAGCGCTACATCTCGCAGGTACACACAGGGGAAGCTGTTGAATTGACCATTGCGGCTTATCCTAAGGACGTATTCAAGGGAGAAGTTTATTTTGTTGACCCTCAAGTGGATCAATTGACCCGGACATTTTTAGTGAAGGCAAGAATTCCTAATGAAGACAATAAGCTTCGCCGGGGAATGTTTGCCAAGCTTGATTTGATTATCAATGAGAAGGAAGGGGCCTTATTGATTCCTGAAACGGCCTTGATTCCTAAGGGTGATGAGGTTTTTGTTTTTACGGTGGATAAGGATAATAAAGCGCAGATGGTTCAAGTGAAAACAGGCATCCGTGAGATCGGATCGGTTGAGATCACCTCCGGCCTTAAGGCGCAGGATACAGTCATCACAGAGGGGTATCAAAAAATCGGCCCCGGTTCACCGGTTTCGGTAACTGCTCCGGATGCAAATGCATCTAATAATAATGAAAGCGCGTCATGAAAATATCAGAATTTTCAATTAAGCGTCCTATTTTTGCCAGTATGCTGTCTCTCGCGCTGGTTATCTTTGGCTTTATTGGGTTAAATCGTTTACCGGTGCGTGAACTACCCGACATTGATCCGCCGATTGTTAACGTGCAGACCGTCTATAAAGGCGCCTCTGCCGCCGTTATGGAAACACAGGTCACTGAGCTGGTTGAAGCGGAGTTGATGAGCATTGACGGCATCCGCACCATCACCAGTGAATCACGGGAACAGGTTAGTTCTATTACCATTGAATTTAACTTAACCAGGCCTATTGATGTTGTTGCTCAAGATGTTAGGGATAGGGTGTCGCGGGTGCGGGGGAAATTGCCTGCCGATATTGAAGAGCCCATCGTTGCTAAACAAGAAGCAGATGCCTCGCCTATTTTATGGGTGGCTCTATATTCCGACCGTTACTCCACGCTGGAATTAACAAAGATGGCGGAAGATTTATTCAAAGACCGCCTGCAGACAGTAACCGGCGTCAGCTCGATTATTTTCGGCGGACAGAAACGTTTTGCTATCCGCCTGCGCCTGGATGCCCAGAAAATGGCCAGCCGCGGGATTAGCGTCATTGATATCGATAATGCCTTAAAGCGTGAAAATATTGAACTGCCAAGCGGGTTAGCTGAGAATCTGGAACGATCCTTATCGATAGAAACCAAGGGCCAGATGAAAACCCCGGATGAATATAATAATCTTGTGATCAAGCGTTTGGGAGATTCAGTGATCCGTTTCAGCGATATCGGTCAGGCTGTCGTCGGTGTTGAAGATGAGCGCTCTATTGCCCGGTTTAATTCAAAACCTGCCTTGGGGATTGGGGTTATCAAGCAGTCTAAGGCTAATACGATTGAAGTTGTTGAGGGGATTAAAAAAGAAGTCGCGCGCATCATGCCAAGCCTTCCCCAAGGCGTTGTCACATCATTTCCTTATGATGAATCTATCTATGTGAAAAAGGCTATTTTTGAAGTTTGGGAAACCCTAGGGATTGCTTTTTTACTGGTCGTGTTAACCATCTTTATTTTCTTGCGTAATTTGCGTTCTACCTTGATTCCTGCCATCGCAATTCCTGTGTCCATTATTGCAACCTTCGGCGTGCTTTATGGGATGGGCTTTTCTATCAATATCGTAACCATGCTAGGGCTGATCTTAGCCATCGGGCTGGTTGTCGACGACGCTATCATTGTGCTGGAAAATATATTTCGGCATATTGAAGGCGGCATGAAACCTATGGATGCCGCGATCAAAGGGATGAGTGAGATTGGATTCGTTGTTATTGCAACCACTGTCACGCTCGTCTGCGTATTTATGCCAATGGCCTTTCAAACTAGCGTAACAGGGCGCTTCTTTATTGAATTTGCCGTTGCTATTTCATTCTCGGTACTGATCTCTGCCTTTGTGGCGTTAACGCTAACGCCAACCTTATCCGCGCGGATCTTAAAACCCATTAAACATGACCATGAGCATAAAGGTATTTTAGGGGCCTTTGAACGCTTTTTTGCGGCTATGGATAAGAATTATGCAAAGGGCTTAGCTTGGTCCTTGCGCCATCCAGTGATTCTAACGTTGATTACTGTGGGTTCAATCTTAGCGACAGTATTCTTTTATTTTAAATTAGATCACGAGTTTGTTCCTTTGGAAGATAAGGGTCGTTTTTTGATTTTTGCTTTGGCTCCTGAAGGATCGACCAGCGAATACACTGACCGAATGGTTAAGAAAATGGAAGGCATTATTACTACATTGCCGGAGACTGAAGAATATTTTTCGGCGGTGGCCTTAGCCCGAGGATCACCGGGTAATCCTGCGCAAGGCTTGGCTTTTATCCGCCTTAAGGATGAACGTAAACGAAATTTAAAGGAAATTATCAGCGGCCCCATGGGCTTAGGCGGTCAATTATTTACTCAGGTGCAGGGCGCTTTCGCCATTCCAATCATGCCTAAATCATTCGGCGGCGGGTTTGCCCAGCCATTTGAGCTGGTGCTCCAGTCACAGGATTTAATAAAGCTAAATGAATACGCCGCATCATTGGTTAATAAATTGCGCGCGGCAGGATTCCTTATTAATGTGCGTTCAAATTTTGAGCTTAATAAGCCTGAACTGCGTTTATCGATAGACCGGGAGCGTGCGGCCCAATTAGGCGTCACTGTCGAGGATGTGGCTAAGACCTTGCAGATTGCCTTTGGCGGCTTAGACATCAGTAAGGTTAATATTAATGGAAAACAATATGATGTCATCGCCCAGCTGGAACGTCAACAGCGTCTCGTGCCGACGGATTTAAATATCCTGTTTATCCGAAACAATAAAGGTGATTTAGTCCAGTTAAGCAATTTAATTACTTATGAAACAGGAGCAGGCCCGTCAGCGATTAATCACTATAATCGTTTTCGTTCGGCTGTTATTGAAGGAACGCCGATGGGTGTGACCTTGGGAACTGCTATGGACAAGGTTAAAGAAATTCTGAAGGATGACCTGCCTCAAGGGTTTCGGTATGAATGGAAGGGCGAGACCAAGGAATTGGTAGAGTCCTCTCAAGGAATTTATTTTGTCATGCTCCTATCAATGATTGTCATATACATCGTTCTGGCCATGCAGTTTGAAAGCCTTATTCACCCAATTACTGTCATGATGACCTTGCCGTTGGCAGGTTTTGGTGCTTTAGGCGCCTTATTAATTTGTGCCATGTTTAAGATCCCATCAATGGGAGTTAATCTTTACAGCCAGATAGGAATGATTTTGCTTTTAGGTTTAGTTACAAAGAATGCGATCATGTTAGTTGACTTCGCTAATCAGCAAGTGGCTGGCGGTAAGAACGCCAAAGATGCAATGATTGCGGCGGGAGCTATCCGTTTACGGCCTATCTTGATGACGGCTTGTGCGACCATCGCCGGCATTCTTCCAATTGCGATTGGTTTTGGCGCGGGCGGGGAAGCCCGTCGTCCGATGGGGGTGGCAGCCATCGGAGGGATGATGACCTCAACATTCCTGACTCTATTTATCATTCCGGTTATTTATGTGTGGTTTAGTAATTTATTTAAGAAACTCACGAAAGTTATTCCAGTTGTTTTGGTTGTTGGCTTATGCAGTATTTTTTTAACCGGTTGTACCGTTGGGCCTAAATATTCCCGGCCATCTGTGCCGTCAGCAAAGGAATGGAAAAATGTTGCTGGCGCCGGGTTTGACCATTTACCTGTTAAATGGTGGACTAAGTTTGAGGATGTGACTCTCAACAGCCTTGAGGATAAAGCGTTGGCGAATAATCAGGATTTAAAATCTGCCATTGCAAATGTCGACCGTGCCCGTGCCATCGCGCGGGTTTCTGAGGCTGATTTGTATCCGTTGATTTATTCGGATCCTTCTGTTGAACGTTCACGCATCAGCCGTAATTCAACGTCGGTATTTAGTAAAAGCCGGACAACGAACCAATTTACAGTGCCTTTGGATTTTAGTTATGAGCTTGATTTGTGGGGTAAGATCCGCCAAGCTTTTGAGTCCGGCCGTTTCGAAGCCTATGCGGCCAAACACGCGGCGGACACAGTTTTATTGACCTTGACGAGCGACGTGGCTAATCAATATTTCTTATTGCGTCAATTAGATGCGCAGGTGCATGCCTTAGATGAGACGGTTAAGCTGCGCCAAACCGTTGTTAAGATTTTAAATGAAAGATTGTCAGCGGGATTATCCAGTGAATTAGACCTATCTCAGGCGGAAACGGAAGTGGCCCGTGTTCAAGCGCAAATCATTGATGCCAAACGCCTGCGCGCGCGTACGGAGAATGCACTAAGCCTTTTGTGCGGTGAATCAGCATCAACTTTTAGTATCAGCGTGGTGCCAGCTTATGATTTAAAAGCACCGTTAGTGACCGCGGGATTACCGTCAGATATACTTCGTAACCGTCCTGATGTGGTTGAAGCTGAAGAATTGATGGCCTCTGCTAACGCGAAGGTGGGTGTTGCAAAAGCAGATTTCTTTCCATCTATTACGCTTAACGCCTCTGGCGGACTTCAAAGCATGGACGCGGCTAAATTATTTCAGTCCTCTAGCGGTATGTGGTCGGTGGGACCAAGCATTCTTATCCCATTATTTAACGGCGGCGGTAACAAGGCCAAGCTAGCCGCGGCCCGGGCAGAATATTCAAAGGCATTGGCTGAGTATCGCCAGGCTATCCTTAAAGCATTTGCGGAAGTCGAAGATGCGCTAGTTGATGTGGATATGCGTTCTCAGGAGCATGCCGCGCAAAAGAAACTTTTCGATTCAGCGCTGACCACGCGCACCATGTCCTATGAACGTTATCGTCAGGGTTTAGTCAGTTTTATTGATGTCGTCGATGCTGAACGTTCCCGCCTGCAGGCTGAGCTTGGGGTCATTCAAGCACAGACTGAACGCCTCATTGCGTCCGTTAATTTGATCAAAGCGGTGGGCGGACAAAACGTCGCGGATTCCTCCCAATAGGCCTGTCATGAAAACTTTTGTTATTGGCGATATTCACGGCAGTTATAAGGGGTTGCTCCAATGCTTGCAGCGTTCATCTTTTAACTACAGCCAAGACCGTTTAATCGTCTTAGGCGATGTTTGCGACGGGTATCCTCAAGTCAAAGAAGCCATCGATGAACTTTTAAAGATTAAGCACTGTGATTATATTATCGGCAATCATGACCTGTGGGCGTTGGATTGGTCGATTACTGAATTAGAAGGCCCTGAGTGGTTAGACAATGGCGGGCATGCGACCGTTGAGTCTTATCAGAATAAGGTAATGCCTGATGAGCATATTGATTTTTTAAACAAAGCTGAACCTTTTTTAGAAATTGATGACAGCATTTTTGTCCACGGCGGTTTTGATCCTAATAAACCTATTGATGATCAAGAGGTATCTGAATTAACGTGGAATAGGGCTTTGATTGAAGAAGCGTTTAGAAAAAATAAGATTGATCCCCATTATCAATTTAGCCCCTATAAAGAAATTTATGTAGGCCACACCAGCACGCATGTGTTAGGCTCCAACCTGCCGTTAAAACTTTGTAATCTTTGGGCGTTGGATACCGGCGCTGGCTGGAGCGGCAAGATGACCATCATGGACATCAAGACTAAGCAATATTGGCAGTCAGACCCAACGCCAATATTATACCCCGCCTATATTAAACGCGGGCATTGACAGTAAAGTTTTGCAGGAGTATTTTATTTCGGGTTAACATTAACGAAAGGATATGCGATGAGTTTAAATAGCGTGAATATTATGGGAAATTTGACGAGGGATCCGGAATTGAAGATGACGACATCAGGTAAAGGTGTTTGCAGTATGTCTATAGCAAATAACCGTGTCTATTCTAGGGCGGGAGAAAAAGTGACGGAAGTTTCTTATTTTGATGTTGAAGTGTGGGGTCCTGTTGCTGATAACTGCGTTAAGTACCTAAAGAAGGGGAGCGGTATTATTGTCGAGGGACGTTTGAAACAGGATCGTTGGGAGAAAGACGGTAAAACCCAAAGCAGAGTGCGGATCACTGCTAACAGCATTCATTTTATGCCAAAGAGAAACGACGAAGGCGGCGGTCAATACGCGAAAGCTGAAGC
>CAZCHB010000022.1:0-6299 GCA_964498235.1 uncultured Planctomycetales bacterium | reverse complement strand
CCCTGAAGATATCGCGTGGAATGAATAAAGCGCTTGTTAAGCATGTAACCGCGCTGCGCGCCTGCCGTCTTTGTCCGTTGATGCATGCACCATCTGTAAGCGGCGGGCCTGTCAATAGCCGTATCATTCTTGTTGGGCAAGCACCGGGGGATAAGGAGCCTATTATGGGTCGGCCTTTCGCGTGGACTGCCGGTAAGACATTGTTCGGTTGGTTTAATGCGGCGGTTGGCTTAAGCGAAGAACGGTTTCGTTCTTCTATATATATGGCGGCCGTGTGCCGTTGTTTTCCAGGAAAGAAAGCATCCGGTGGTGACCGGGTGCCGACACCTGAAGAAGTGACAAATTGTTCTAAATGGTTGAAGGATGAAATTAGGATTTTAAAACCTAAGCTTATTATTCCTGTTGGAAAATTGGCCATTGAACAGTTTATCCCGCCAGCACGCCTTGATGAAATTATCGGCCGCCAATTTGATGTAAATCAAGAAGGGGTTGATTTTCAAGTTATTCCCCTTCCGCATCCTTCAGGCGCATCGCCGTGGCATCGCATGGAACCGGGGAAGAGTTTGCTGAATAAAGCTCTTCGCAGGATTGTTACACATCCGACGTTTAAAGAATTATTGCAATCTCTGGTAAAAGCGTAAGACTCGTGATATTGTTTTAATAGTTAAGGAGTAATATGCCGAAGAAAATTTTAGTTGTTGATGATGATAAGGATATTGTTTTTATCCTAAAAGAGGCCTTAGAGAAATTTGGCTATGTGGTTATTTCTGCCCCTGATGGGGTGCAGGCCTTAAAATTACTTAAGCAAGAAACTCCTGATTTGATTATTGCTGATTTGACCATGCCTGTGATGACTGGCTGGCATTTCACTTTAAAAGTGCGTCAAGATCCTCGTTTTATAAAGACTCCTATTATTGTGCTAAGCGGTTTGCTCCAAGGTGATATGGATCCTGAATCCTATGAATCCGCGAATGCCTATATGGTTAAGCCTTTCGATATCTTTAAGCTTCTAGATAAGATCAAAGAACTTCTCGCTTAGTCCACTGATTTTATAGACTTCATAAACATATGTTATTATTATAGTTATATCAAACTGGATTTCCCCTTGAAAGTCGTATATATTTAAAACAGGAACAGCTGGAACATTTAATACAGCGTTCAAGGGGTTAAGGTGGGATATGACAGTACCAAAGGATAACCAGGCGCCGCTTACAACAGGACAAATCGCCAAATTTTGTCATGTGACCCATCGCGGCGTGCTGAAATGGGTGTCTTCTGGTAAGTTGAAAGCCTACCGAACGCCCGGTAATCACAGCCGGGTCAGTATTAAAGATTTTCTAGCGTTTCTAGAAAAATACGAAATGCCGATTCCGGCAGAACTTAAAATTAATAAAGTATATAAAAGAGTATTGGTAGTTGATGATGACCGGGGAATGGTTCGTTCTTTAGAGCGTCTACTAATGCTTGAGAACACATTCATTATAGAAACGGCTTTTGATGGTTTTGAAGCAGGACAAAAGTTTTCAGATTTCAAGCCGGAGTTAGTTATCTTAGATATCCGTATGCCAGGCATGGATGGGTATCAAGTCTGTTTAAGTATCCGTAAGAATCCGGATAATAAGAATGTAAAAATCCTGGCTATTTCAGGTGAAAGTCAAGAGGAAGAAATCAAAAAGATCATGGATTTAGGCGCTAATGATTTTTTGTTAAAACCATTTAGCCATGAAGCTTTGCAGGAGAAAATTAAAAGGTTGGTGAGCTAGGATGATGAAGATAGCTGTCACAGTAGTAGGCATAACAGGTATTTTGCTCATTATCTTGGGGCTTTATGACCATAAGGCTGAGATGGCCATTGCCGCCTTGAAAGACCGCTATGCGCAGATTGAAAAAACACGCACCGACATCATTCATTATAATGATATTTTAACCATGTCTGTCCGCATGGCCGCGGCAACATCTGACCTTAAATGGCTCAATCGTTACAGGGCTTACGAACCGCAATTGTCGAAGGCGATCGAGAGAGCAATTGTCTTGTCGCCCGAAATTTACCGGCAGGAAATAGACAGAAACAATATTAGCAAAACCCGGCTATTGGCCATGGAGCATCAAGCATTGAATTTAGTCCAAGCGGGAAAGAGTAAAGAGGCAGTAAGTATTGTTTTCGGGGACTCTTATGAAGAATTATCTAGGATTTACGTGCAGGCTGTGGAGCGTTTAAACCAGTTTTTAAGCAAACAAATGGATGCGGCGCTTGAGGTTGAAAAAAGTAAGGCCAATTTAGCCCGGACTGCTCTCATCAGCGTTCTCATCATGCTTTTATTGTCGTGGCTGGTTATTTTACGGATTAGCCGCGCGTATCAGGATGCGTTGTTAAAGAGCAATGCCCAATTATTGAAACGATCTGGTGAATTAGATGAATTAAATAAGACGCTGGATCAAAAAGTGCAGGAGAGGACGAGCAGTTTAGCGCAGGCTTTGGAACAGCTGACAAAAACAAACAAAAACCTTCAGGAAACACAGACACAATTAGTCCAGTCTGAAAAGTTCTCAGCCATCGGTCAATTAGCAGCGGGGATGGCGCACGAAATTAATAACCCTATTGGTTTTATCAACAATAATATCCAAACCATGCAGAAATACGCGCTTCGTTACGCTAATGCGGTCGCTATGTTAAATGATGCGGAAGAATCATTTCTGGATAACGATTTAAAGAAAACAGGAGCGATATTGACGTCATGGCAAGATGTAAAGAATGCGGTGGACTTTAATTTTATGAATAAGGACGTCCAGGACTTATTACAGGAGTCCCGTGAAGGTATTGAAAAGATCAAAAAAATAGTATTTAATTTGCGGGCTTTCTCAGGGCCTGACCGAGGTGCTATCGGTTCGATTAACCTGGAAGTGCTAATGGACAGTATGCTGAACTTGGTTTGGAATGAGATAAAATATAAAGCTGAATTACGCCGCCAGTATTCTGATGTTGAAGCTGTCGTCTGTAACCCGCAAGAGATCAGTCAGGTATTTGTTAATTTAATGTTAAATGCCGCCCAGGCAATCAAAGAAAAAGGCAGCATTACGATTAAAACATACGCGAAAGGAAATTTTGTATGTTTTGATGTTGTAGATACCGGATGCGGGATATCACCAGAGGTAGCAAGCAAGATATTTGATCCATTTTTTACCACCAAGATTAATGGAAAGGCGATGGGTTTAGGATTAAGCATTAGTTACGATATTGTCCGTAAACATGGGGGAAGCATTTCGTATAAGACTAAGATCGGAGAAGGCACGACTTTTACCGTAATGTTGCCGCAAAATTGCATGAAGGAAGCTGACGCGGATACCAAGGAGCCTGTATGAAAGAAATTCAGGTTTTATTTCTTGATGATGACGACAAGGTCTTAAGCGCTATTCAGCGCATGTTTAAAGATGAACCGTATGGCGTTGCCGTGGCCAGCAATCATGTTCAGGCGTTGGATATCCTGACCCGTGAAAAAATAAAAGTTGTTTTGAGTGATCAGCGCATGCCTGACATTTCCGGCGTCGAGTTCCTGCATATGGTCAAGGAGCAGTATCCGGAGAAGATCCGTATATTATTTACCGCCTATGCTGATTTAACGGCTACGGAACAGGCTATAAATATCAGCCAAGTATTCCGTTTTATCAATAAGCCATGGAATCCAGAGGAATTAATTGCAAACGTAGTCGTGGCGATGAGGCACTATGATTTGATTGTTGAGAATACAAGGATGTTCAAGGAAATGCAGGTGCAGAATCAAGAACTGCAGGAGGCTAATGCTAAATTAAAAGTGCTATATGATATTCAAAAAGAATTTAGTTCAACGGTATCACACGAACTAAGAACGCCCTTGTCGTCAATCAAAGCGGCAATTGATATTGTCGTCAGCGGGACTGCTGGAGTGCCCACACCGGAGCAGGTTAAGTTTTTAAGCCGCGCTAAAAGTAATGTGGATCGTTTAAACCGACTGATTAATGATATTTTGGATTTAGCGCACTTAGAAACAGGGAATATGATTTTGAAACAAAAAATGGAGGCTCTTAATCCTATCATAGAATCAGTTGCCGCAACGCAGGAGTCCGTGGCGCGCGCCAAGGGATTGTATTTGAATGTTATGCTCGATCCGCAAGTCCCAGATCTGTTCATCGACGCGGATAAAGTTGTCCAGGTGTTGAATAATTTAATTGCTAATGCGATTAAATTTACAGATACCGGGGGAGTGATGGTCTTGAGCAAGGTTTTTGCAAAAGAGAACCATGTGTTGGTTTCAGTTAAAGACACAGGATGCGGGATAAAATCGGAAGATATGAATAGGCTTTTTGAGAAATTCCAGCAATTGGGAGAATCGCATAGGCGGTATGAAGGGACAGGGCTTGGTCTTGCTATCTGCAGAGAAATCATGCGCCAGCATGGCGGAAAAATATATGTTGAATCAATCTTAGGGCAAGGCAGCAGTTTTAATTTTGCTTTTCCTATTGAAGAGCGAAGGAGAGCTTAGATGGATACGATGAAAAAAATATTAATTGTAGATGACGAGCCTGATTTGTCGGAGATGATTGGCTTCCAGTTCGAGGCGCGGGGTTTTGATGTCCAGACGGCGAAAGATGGTGTTGAGGCCTTGGCAAAGGTACATGAGTTTAAACCAAATTTGATTATTTTAGATATGAATATGCCTCGCATGGGGGGGATTGAATTTTATGGGAAGATTTGTGATTCAAATAATAGACCGATGTATCCAGTACTTGTTTTGACGGCGCGGGCAAATATCCAAGACTTATTTAAAGATTTTATGATTGAAGGTTTTATGATTAAACCTTTTGATATTGACCGTTTAATCCATGATGCAGAAGCTATTATAAAAATTAGAAGCCGTAAGGGTAGTGTAGTAAGGCCGTCTGGGGGGCTTAAAATTTGCGTGGTTGATAATCAGCCTAAGAGTTTGGAGATGGTCACGGGAGCTTTTTTGAATGCTGATTTTACGGTGATCCCAGCACAAAATGGAGCAAAGGCTGTTGAGAAAATGATGGAAGATGTTCCGGATGTTGCGCTGGTTAGTCTAGGGTTGGCGGATATTGCAGGGGATGTTTTGATAAACCGTTTAAGTCAAATGGCAAAGACCATGGATGTGAAGTATGTCTTATATACCGCCCGAAGTGAAAAACACGACCCGCGGGTCATCTCGCGCATCGCTTCGAAGACGGGTATCTTTACCTTTGTTGAATATGATAAAATCAGTGACCTGATCGATCAGGTTAATCTGGTGCTTCAAGATGAATTGCCTAAATGATACGATCATCTATCTTTCAAGAGCGATTAAGATAAAGTAAAATAACCTTACCGCTTTACATTAGAAATAACTTTTGCTATATTAGCGCATTCTTTAGGGCCATCCGCTTCGCTGGATAGGCGCCTAATTTTATCTTGAAGAATTTTTTATAGTAATGTTTGTAGTAAATTAGGGCCATTAGCTCATCCGGTAGAGCATCTGACTCTTAATCAGAGGGTGGCAGGTTCGAGTCCTGCATGGCCCATATTAAAGAATTGATATGTACAGCAGGACGAGAAGGAGCCCTGTTTATAAATTGCGACGAATAGGAGCAAATTATAGGGCGGGGGGCCGACCCGAAGCAAAGCGGAGGGCGCCGAGTCCTGCATGGCCCATATTAAAGAATTGATATGTATAGCAGGACGAGAAGGAGCCCTGTTTATAAATTGCGACGAATAGGATCAAATTATAGGCGGGGGGCCGACCCGAAGCAAAGCGGAGGGCGCCGAGTCCTGCTAGGCTTATCTTATAAAATACGGAGTGTTTGGTGTCTAAACTAGACCTAGATTTATTAAAGCAAAAATCAATTCAAATCCGCCGTGATATTTTAGAAACACTTGAAGTTGCTGGTTCCGGCCATCCGGGCGGTTCCCTCTCTGAAGTAGAAATTCTGCTTTCCCTTTATGGTTATGCGATGAATCATAAGCCGGCCGATCCTAAATGGGATGGGCGCGACAGGTTGATTGTTTCTAAGGGGCATTGTTCACCGGGCGTTTATGCAACATTAGCTAATTTTGGTTATTTTCCCCGCGAAGAATTAAAAACATTCCGTAAATTTGGCGCCCGCCTGCAAGGGCATGTGCATGTGAAAGTGCCGGGAATTGAATTTAATACAGGTTCCTTGGGTCATGGCTTATCTTTTGCTAACGGGATTGCCTTGGGTGCCCGTATGCGCGGTAAAAGTTTTAGGACGTATTGCTTAATGGGTGATGGGGAAATTCAAGAAGGCAGTGT
>CAZCHB010000021.1:0-15363 GCA_964498235.1 uncultured Planctomycetales bacterium | reverse complement strand
GTGATTTGCCGATCGGTATCGAAGGCACATGGCTTGAGGACTGTGTCAAAGAATTATACGCGGAACTCTCAGCCAAAGGCCTGGTTTTTCACCCGACTTGTTATCTGGCTGATGAATGGTTGACGCCCGAGGGAGAGCCGGTGATAGGTATTCCTTTTTACCTGAGCCATCATGCCTTGATTAAATTAGAACATAAGATGATGCTAGAAGCTGAAGGTGAGGGCAAGGCCTGGTGCATGCAGTTGCTGCGCCATGAGGCAGGGCACGCTTTTACCTATGCCTACGGGCTTAATCAACGTAAGGATTGGCAGAATATCTTTGGTTCTTCCGATGAAGAGTACGGAGAGACCTATAAGTTTAAGCCATATAGTAAAAGTTTCGTGCGCCATTTGGATGGGTTCTACGCCCAGTATCACCCGGATGAAGATTTTGTTGAAACCTTTGCGGTGTGGCTGACGCCGGATTCAAAATGGAGGGAACGTTATGCCGGCTGGAGGGCGTTAGATAAACTACAATTTGTTGATGCGTTGATGAATGAGATCAAGGGCAAGGCGCCATTCAAGAGAAATGGGCGCAAGTTGTGGAATCAGGCCAAATTAACGGTCACATTAGGCAAATACTATCAGAAAAAACGTCAGCATGAAGAGGAAGAGTTTCCTGATTTTCATGATGCGCAGTTAAAGAAGATATTTAAAGCGTTGAGTCCCGAAGAATGGATTGCTTTTAAAAAAGACCAGCGGTCTAATAAGAATATGATGACAGCAGAAGCCTTGATCCGTAAATATTCAAAAAATTTGTTAAATAGCATTGACCGATGCACCGGAGAGCGTAAATATATAGTCAGCCAGTTATTAAAAAATATTGCGTTGCGGGCGCACCAGTTGAATATGATTGTATCCACGTCGGAAACAACGGCGTTAATGCAGTTATCAGTTTATGTGACAAGTTTAACGGCTAATTATATCCATACGGGCTGGTTTAAGGGAGGCCAGCGGCACAAATGAAAAAGAAGCTGAATGTCCTGATGCTTTTTTACAGTCCATATCAAAAACCGCGCGGCTACGATTATAAGGAAGAGTTTGCCGACCCGGATAATATGTACACGGAGAATGATGTCTTTGAGGCGCTGAAAAATTTAGGCCATGATGTCACTCTCCTTGGTATTTTTGATGACATGGCCCCTCTTTTCGAACAGATCAAGGAAAACAAGCCTGATGTTATATTTAATATGATGGAGGTTTTTAATAACCAAACCCATCTGGAGAAAAATACGGCTGCTGTCTTGGAAATGCTTAACATCCCATACACGGGGGCTTCCTCCGGCGTGCTGTTTATGTGTAATAATAAAGCCCTGTGCAAAAAAATATTTACCTTTCACCACATTAAGGTCTCGCGCTTTCATACGTATTACCGCGGTAAACGCTTAAGCATGCCGCCTAAGTTTAAATTGCCGGCGGTGGTCAAGCCCTTATGTGAAGAGGCATCAAGGGGGATTTCACAGGCGTCAGTGACGGATAATGAAGCCGCTTTTTTTGAGCGCATTAAATTTATCCACGATAATATGCAGATGGATGCCATCGCGGAAGAGTATATCGACGGACGGGAGCTGTATGTCAGTGTTTATGGGTATAAGCAGATTACAGTTCTTCCGCCGCGTGAGCTGTTGTTTTCTAATATGCCTGAGGGAGAACCGCGCATCGCTACCTATAAGGCTAAATGGGACGATGCCTACCGTAAAAAATGGGGCATTAAAAGTGTTGGGATCAGTAAACTACCTGAGCCATTACTTAAGAAGATTGAAGATGTCTGTAAGCGGGCCTACCGCGCGCTGGACATGGATTCTTATGTCCGTTTCGATATCCGTGTTGACAGTAAGGATGAGGTGTATATCATTGAACCCAACGCGAACCCTTGCATTGCCAAGATCGATGAGTTGGCCCTATCGGCGGTAAAAGCGGATATGAGTTATGAAGATTTGATCCAAAAGGTTTTAGATTTAGCCATATTAAGGCATAATAAATTGTAATTAACAGAAAGCAGTGAGTATGAAATTATCAAAGCCGTTAATTGTTTTAGATTTGGAAACCACCGGCACCTGGATTGAGAAAGACCGGATTATTGAGATCGGCATGGTTAAGCTGATGC
The DNA here is from genome assembly GCA_964498235.1 of uncultured Planctomycetales bacterium. Taxonomy (GTDB): domain Bacteria; phylum Omnitrophota; class Gorgyraeia; order Zapsychrales; family Fredricksoniimonadaceae; genus JACQQW01. Next base: position 13,218 of record CAZCHB010000021.1, on the reverse strand, counting down.
CGGATGGAGGGCGTGAGGTATTTGAATACAAGGTGAATCCCTGCATGCCTATTCCGCCTATCGTGACAGAATTGACAGGTATCAGCGACGATGATGTCAAGAACGCGCCTTCATTTAATTTGATTGCCGCTAAGGTTCTGGCTTTTTTAGGTGATGCTGATTTAGGCGGGTTTAATGTTGAGCGTTTTGATTTGCCGCTATTGGCTAGGGAGATGACGGATGCCGGCCTTAAGTTTGATTGGAATAACCGCACCGTTTATGACGCGCAGAAAATTTATCACCTGCATGAGAAAAGGGATTTGACGGCTGCTTTCAAGTTTTATTGCGATGATGAGTTAAAGGATGCCCATTCAGCGCTGGCGGATACCGAGGCCACCCTGTCAATCCTTGAGAGCCAAATCAAACGCTACGGCAGCGGCCGTGACGATATCGAAGCCTTGAAAGATTTTAATTATAAGCAAACCAGCGATTATTTTGACAGTGAACGCAAATTCCGCTGGTGGAACGGTGATTTATACATGACTTTCGGCAAATATGCTAAAAAAGAACCTTTGCGGGTGATTGCCCAGCGTGACCCTTCCTACCTTCAGTGGATACTTGAGAAAGATTTCAGCGACGACATAAAAGTGATGGTCCAAGATTTAGTGAATGGCAAACCGCCTAAGCAAAATGTTTCTTGAGAATTGTTTTAATAAACATTAAAATAAGCTTTCTTTTAAAATTATCAGGAGGATGGCATGGCAAATTCATCAAAGAATATATGGATCATCATTGCGTGTTTCGCGGCAGGCGGGCTTTTTCTGTTGTTGACCATGCAGCATAAACCACAAGAGGGCCAGCCGGTTGTGATGCAGGATGTGCTAAAGCAAACTCCCGAAACTAAGGCTGACCCGGTCCCGTCACCTGCGATCGTGACCAGTCCTGTCGATGGCAAGGAGGCTGGGTTTACGATCCAAGTCTATTCTTTTATGGATAAGGCTCGTGCAGATAAGGCCTTGGATAATTTAAAACAAGCTGGATATAAACCGTTCATGGAAATAAGCGACTTAGGTGAAAAAGGGACTTATTACCGTGTGCGTATCAGCGGCATTGACAATGAAGCGCAAGCAAAGAAATTATTGGATGAAATCCGTAAGAATTATAAGAGCGGTTTTATCGTTAAACCTAAAGCCTAAGGAATGAATATGAGATCAACTTTTGTTGGTATTTGTGCTTTTTCATTAATTTTTTCTTTAACGGGATGCGCGACTAAGGTGATCCGCACGGATACATCTAAGGTGACGGATTTCAGCGGCCAATGGAATGATACCGACGCACGCATGGTGGCGGAGGAAGTTATAGGCGACTGTCTATCAGGTAATTGGATTAATGATTTTAATAAGTCTAATGGACGCACACCGACGGTTATTGTAGGTACGATTAAGAATAAATCCTATGAGCATATCAGCACTGAGATTTTTATCCAGGACCTTGAGCGGGCGCTGACAAATTCCGGCAAGGTTGTTTTTGTGGCCGCTAAGGATGCCCGTGAAGAAATCCGTGATGAGCGTGCGGACCAGCAAATGGGCAATACTGAGCCCTCGACAATATCAGCCAAGGGCCACGAGACCGGAGCTGATTTTATGCTTCAGGGCAGTGTTAATGCCATACAGGATGCCGTTAAGGGTAAGTATGGGATGTTTTATCAAGTGACGCTGGAATTAGTGGACATGAAGACCAATCAAAAGCGTTGGATCGGCCAAAAAGAAATTAAAAAGATCGTCTTGCGACCGCAAGTAAGGCCATAAGTAAAGCCATGTGCCGTTTACGGCTTATTGTTCTTGTTTGTGCGTGCCTATTCTTATCTGCTTGTGCCTCTGCGTTAAAAAATAATCAAGGCCATGTTAATCAGCTGGTCTTATCCCAACATGTTGATAAAGCGCTTGCCATTTTAGAAGGTAAGCCACAGCTTTATGGCGGCCGTAATATGCTTTTGTACTATCTGGATAAAGGGATGCTGACCCACTTAGCAGGAAGGTATGCTCAAAGCGCCGCCGTTTTTGAGAAGGCTAAAATCAAATTTGATGACCTATACACCAAGTCCATCAGCCAGATAGCCGCCTCATGGGCGGTGAACGATTACGCGAAGGATTACAATGGGGATGACCATGAGTATGTCCTGCTGTTGATTTTTCAGGCGCTTAATTACGCGGCTCAAGGTAATATTGATGAGGCCTTGGTTGATGTGCGCCGTGTTGATGGGGCCTTGAAGCTGATTAATGGGCGCTACAAGGAAGGCCAGAAAAATGTTTACAAGGACGATGCCTTTGCCCGTTTATTATCCGGCATTTTGTGGCAGGCCAGCCGGACGCCCGAAGGCTTAAATGACGCGCATATTGCCTATAAGCGCGCCTTGTCCCTCTATCAAGACCCTCCGCAAATCCTTAAAGAGAATATCAAGCTGACAACAGCTTTTATGGAGCAGGGCATTCGGCCTTCAGCCCAAAAAGCAAATGTGTATGTTATTCATTATACGGGATTCTCTCCCGTGAAAGTGCCTCAAGAATTATTTATCCCTTTAGGCCAGGGCAATTTTACTAAGTTAAGTTTCCCGCGTTTTGTCAATCGCCCGTCGCTGGTTAAATCATCAGTGGTGTCTGCTTTGCGTCATGGCAGTCAACAGATGCAGGAAACAGCGCTTGTACAGGATATTGGAGGTATTGCCAAAGAAGTCCTTGAAAGCCATCGCGCGGCCGTTCTTGCGCAGGCGGCGCTTAGGCCGTTGGTCAAGTTTGCCGCCCAGAAAACGGCTTCAGATACATTAAGGGAACGTTATGGGGATATGCCGGCTGATATTTTTAATATCTTATCCGGATTTTATAACGTGTTTACTGAACAGGCGGATTTGCGCAGTTGGCAGACACTGCCGAATGAAATTCGCCTGGCGCATTTTCAATTGGATCCCGGCACGTATGAATTTGATGCCGCAGATTTAGATGGACAAAAAGGGCTGGTTGAAAAGAGAAATATCGGCACATACGCACTCCAAGCCGGAGAAACAAAGTTTATTGTCACCCGCTCCTATCGATGAAAAACACATTGATTGCCAATCTTAAATCAGTTAGAATAAACAAATATGAAAATATTAGTTGTAGATGATTCATTGCTTGACCGCAAACTATGCATCCGCACCCTCATGAAAGCAGATATTGCCCAGGAGATACTCCAGGCTGAAGATGGGGAACAGGCTATGGAGATTTTAGCCCAGCAATATAAAGATATCTGCCTTATTCTTTTAGATTGGCAAATGCCTAAGGTCTCTGGGATCGAATTATTGGCGGGTCTAGCCAAGGTTCCTGTGATGGCAGACATTCCGGTTATTATGGTGACAGCCTCAGGATCTGAAGATAATCGAAAGTTTGCCTATGAGGTCAACGCCAAGTTAGCCGGTTATATCGTAAAGCCCTATAAACCCGACATGTTGATTGAGGCTGTCCGTCCTCATTTAAAATAATTTATGGCTGATCGTCATGATTATGATTTGTCGAGGCTTAGAGCGATTATCCATGAAAGTGCCTCAAAGCTAAAATATAAACACAAGATTGATTATTCTGAAGAATTATTCACCATGGCCTTAGCCTTATCAGGGGCAGTTAAGAAAATATTTTTTTGGAAATCAGAATTTAAATTCCAGTCTGAGCCTGAAATAGAGAGAAAGCCGATTATTCAGTTTGCCAAGTGCATGCGTATTGATGCCATGGAGAAATATAATCAGACAACTTTCTTTTCCGCGGTTCATTTTTATAAAGATGTGCAGGCCCTGAAGTCTGGTGATCCCTTGGGTGTTTTAATTGTTTATCTGGAACAGAAGTATGCGCCGGAAGTGCTGCGGTTGTTAAATTATCCTTACATTGATTACGATGACGATGAAGAAGTGCTGGATGGGACAGGAGCGTTAGCTAATCTTATTGCTGGTCAGTTAAAGAAAGAGCTTAATAATTTACAGTATATTGATTTGGAAATCTCCCACTTTAGAAGTTATAAGAATTCTGTTGCCGACGGCATTGCTTACCCCCGGACGCAAAATGATAAGTATGAGATTAGTTTTAAGATTGAAGGGGAAAAACGGTTGGTGGTAGAAATGGTTATGGCGCCTTTGCCTAAAAGAAGACTTTAAAGGAGACCTTATGTCTAAGAAGATTTTAATAATCGATGATGATCCAACCGTGGTTAAAATGATGGAAGGTTTCTTATCTGCCCATGATTATAAGGTCACTGCGGCCCACAGCGGCGATGAGGGGATTGAGATGATCAAGAAGGACCGTCCTGATTTGATTATTCTCGACGTGCAAATGCCGAAGATGAACGGTTATTCGTTTATCTTTGAATTAAAGAAGCTTGTCGATCTAAGCAAATTACCAATCATTGTGCTGACGTCTAAAAGCGGCATGGAAGAAATATTTAAAGTTGAAGGCGTTAAGGAATATATCACTAAGCCGTTTCAAACTGATGTGCTCTTGGCAAAAATTAAAAAATATCTTTAACCGTTTTATTAGGAAGGCATTATGGCTCAGTTAGACTTATCCGCGTGCGGCATCACCGCCGCAAAGGAAATTTTTTACAATTGCTCTTTTGATGAATTGTTTGCTCATGAGACTAATCCTGAATTGCAGGGGTATGAGCGCGGTGTCGTGACAACCTTAGGCGCGGTCGCTGTTGATACAGGGCGGTTTACCGGCCGTTCGGCTAAAGATAAATATATTGTCAAGGATGCGGCAACTAAAGATGCAGTTTGGTGGGCGACGGGAGAGTCATCAGGTTCTGATAATAAGCCCATGACTAAAGAAGCATGGGACCACTTAAAGCAGATTTCATTAAAGCAGTTGAATGGGCAAAAGCTTTATGTGATGGACGGGTTTTGCGGGGCAAATGTGTCCACGCGTTTATCAGTACGTTTAGTGACAGAAGTGGCGTGGATGGCGCATTTTTTTAAGAATATGTTTATCCAGCCGACAGAGGCGGAAATCAAGAATTTTAAGCCGGACTGGACGATCCTTAACGCGTGCAAGGCCAGTTGTGCTGATTTTAAAGAATGGGGATTGCGCTCAGATGTGTTTGTCGCGTTTAATATCACCGAGCGTATGACGGTGATCGGCGGTACATGGTACGGCGGGGAAATCAAAAAAGGTATTTTTTCCATCATGAATTACTTTTTACCCCTAAAAGGCATTGGCGCCTTTCATTGCTCGGCCAATCAGGGCAAGGGCGGTGATACGGCGTTATTCTTCGGCCTTTCAGGAACAGGTAAGACAACTTTATCGACGGATCCTAAGCGCGCTTTGATTGGCGATGATGAGCATGGCTGGGATAATGACGGGGTATTTAATTTTGAAGGCGGCTGTTATGCCAAATGCATCGGCTTGACCCCTGAACGCGAACCAGAGATTTATGCGGCCATCAAACGCAATGCCTTGCTTGAGAATTGTGATATTGATGGGGCGGGCAAGGTCGATTTTACGTCAAAAAAGAAAACTGAAAATACCCGTGTGTCTTATCCGCTGAACCATATTGCTAATATTGTCAAGCCTGTTTCAAAAGGCGGGCATCCTAAGAATATTATTTTCTTAACCTGTGATGCTTATGGTGTCCTACCTCCCGTGGCTAAATTGACAAAAGAACAGGCGATGTACCATTATTTAAGCGGATATACGGCCAAGGTGGCGGGAACGGAGCTTGGGGTAAAAGAGCCGACCGCGACTTTCTCTGCATGTTTTGGGAAAGCATTCTTGACCGTGCATCCGACGCAATACGCGGAAATTCTAGCAAAGAAAATTGAAGAGCATGGGGCGTCCGCGTATTTGCTTAATACCGGATGGATAGGCGGCGCGTATGGGGTGGGAAGACGGATTCCTTTGATCGATAATCGTTTATCCATTGATGCCATTTTAGACGGCAGTTTGGATAAAGGGCCTTTTGATATCCTGCCTATTTTTAACCTGCAAATTCCGCGTGCGGTTAAAGGTATGGATGCTAATAAGCTTAATCCCCGTCATTTATGGGCGGATAAGGCGGCCTATGATTTACAGGCCGCAAGGCTTGCGCAGATGTTTATCAATAATTTTAAGATTTTTACCGATACGGCACAAGGCAGGGCCTTGCTTTCCGCCGGCCCACAGCTACAGAAAGAAATTGAACTTCCATCCCAGCCGGTGCGTTAGGCGGCAGTGAAAGGCCCAGTTTGTGGTATACTTTAATTAGAGGTTAGGGCAATGCGTCATCTATGGGCTAAGTTAACAGCAGTTGCAGTTGTCGGTCTTTTTGGCTTCGCGGCTCTATTTTGCTGTTATAATCATCCTGCCATTGATAATCCTCTGAGCGTAAAACATTCCTGTTGTGAAAAAACAAAAGAACCAAATGGCGCAGCTAAAGCGGATTGCAGTGCCTGTCCTATCGTTGCTAAGTCAGTAGATACGGCTAAAATTTTTATTTTGACTCAGGATACTCAATTGGCGGCTGCTTATTTTCTAGCCCCGACAGCGACTCTTAAACCACTTAATCTGCTTAAGCCGGTGTTTTTAGATGGACCGCCTGGTCCGGTTACGTTTGTCCCGCTTTATATTAAGTTACATTCCTTACGCATTTAATCCATTCCTTGATAAAATAAATATTGGTTATTATTTTTCTAAGGAGGAATTATGTTCAATAATTTAAAATCATTATTTTTAATCATATTTCTAATTACAGGCTCCAGTGTATATGCTGGGAACCTTTATTATTGTCCGATGCACCCTAAGGTTAGAAGTGATAAGCCGGGTACTTGCCATATTTGCGGGATGAATCTTGTTAAGAAAGAGAGCAAAGAAAAATCGGCAGAAGACGCGGCTTTAATAGCCGGTCATGCCCCGGTTAAGTTAACAGCGGGCCAAGTTAATTTGATGGGAGTGCGTACGGCCGTACTTAAACGAGACGTATTAAGGAAGACAGTGCGTTCGCCGGGCTATATTTCGACGAGTCATGAGCTCTATCAGATGCAGGACCAATATGTGCAGGCGTATTTAAGTTATGTCACGGCTTTCCGTGATTATGAAAGGTACAAGCACGCCGCGCGTAATCTAGAGACGCATCGTGATGTCCAATTGAAATTGCATGAGGCCGAGAATGAGTTGTTAACGTTGGGGTTGGGTCACGAGCAAATTGCAAAATTAAAAAAAGTTTCTTGGAAAACCCCATGGAATCAGCCTGAGTTGTTATTTTTTAAGGAAGGTTTTGAGTATTGGGTGGTGGCCCAGGTCTTTGAAAATGATTTAGGTTTTGTTGAGGTGGGACAAGAGGTAGAAATTGAGATTCCTTCTTATTTTGAGAAAGTTAAGGGTGTTGTCCGTTCAGTGGGAGGTATCGTTGACCCTGAAGCCCATACGGCAAATGTATTGATTGAATTACAAAAATATCGCGGCGAGTTAAAAGGAAATATGTTGGTTAATGTATCTATCCTCGCGGACCTTAATGAGGCGGCTATTGTTCCTCATTCTGCCGTGATGGATACGGGGTTGCAGAAAATTGTTTATGTGAAGGTTGCCCCCAACACATATGAACCCCGTGAGATTGTCGTAAGTGCTCCGGGAGATAACGGCTGGATGCTTAAATCAGGGCTTAAGGAAGGCGATGAGATTGTCGTTGACGGTAATTTTCTAGTTGATTCTGAAAGTCGTCTACAGTCCGCGATACAAGGCGGTGGTCATGATTGATAAAATTATTGATTTTGCTGCCCGTAATAAGGTTATTGTTCTAATCCTGATTGCGGCATCAATTGTTGCGGCGGTATGGTGTATAAGAAATATTCCGTTGGATGCCATTCCGGATTTGTCAGATACGCAGGTGATTGTTTATTCTCGCTGGGATAGAAGTCCGGATATCATGGAAGATCAGGTGACCTATCCGATTGTGACGGCGCTGTTGGGCGCCCCGCAGGTCAAGGCTATCCGTGGTTTTTCTGATTTTGGTTTTTCATATGTGTATGTGATTTTTAAAGACGGGACAGACCTTTATTGGGCTCGCAGCCGCGTACAGGAATACCTGTCTAAGATAACGGCCTCTTTGCCAGCTGGGGTCAAGACAGAATTAGGGCCGGACGCGACGGGCGTGGGCTGGGTCATGCAGTATGCGTTAGTCGATAAGAACGGTAAACATTCCCTGCAGGAATTACGCAGTTTTCAGGATTGGGATTTGCGTTATTACCTTCAAAGTGTTCCCGGTGTGGCTGAAGTGCCTTCCATTGGAGGTTTTGTTAAGCAGTATCAAATCACTGTCGATCCAAATAAATTATTAAACTACAAAATTCCGATTAATAAGATCATTGAGGCTGTCCGTGCCTCAAATCAGGAAAGCGGCGGGCGTCTGCTTGAGATAAATGGCGCGGAATATATGATCCGCGGCCGCGGCTATGTTAAATCGATCGCGGATTTGGAACAAATTGTTTTGGATACCAAGAAAAATGGCACGCCGATCTTGTTAAAAAGCGTAGCGAAGGTCCAGTTGGGAGGCGATATCCGGCGGGGCGTCCTTGATTTAAACGGCCAAGGGGATGCTGTCGGCGGGACGATTGTCATGCGCCAAGGTGAGAATGCCCTTAAGGTTATTGAGGCGGTGAAAAAGCGTTTGGGGGAGATAAAATCTATTTTTCCTGAGGGTGTTGAACTTGAGATTACCTATGATCGATCAGAATTAATCTTGAAGGCAATGGATAATCTTAAGCGCCAGTTATTAGAAGAAATGATTGTTGTAAGCGCGGTGATCATGCTTTTCTTGTGGCATTTTCCTTCTGCTGTTGTCCCTATTGTGACGATTCCAATCGCCGTACTTCTAGCGTTTATCCCATTATTTGCCATGAAGCTGACAACGAATATCATGTCCTTGGCCGGTATTGCGATTTCGATCGGGGTTTTGGTTGATGGGGCGATTGTGCAGATGGAAAATGTGTATAAACGCTTAGAAGAGTGGCAGGCAGGAGGGCGGCAGGGCGATGCGCGGGCGGTGGTGCTAAAGGCAATCAAGGAGGTGGCGCCGTCAGTGTTCTTTTCGTTGTTGGTGATTGCCGTTTCATTTTTGCCAATCTTTACGCTGCTTGATCAGGAAGGCCGTCTATTTAAACCTTTAGCTTGGTCAAAAACATTTGCGATGGCGATTGCCGCCCTGCTCGCGGTCACCTTGACACCGGCGATCCGATTATTATTTGCAAGCCATAAAGGAAATTATTACCCTGAAGAAAATCATCCGGTCAGCCGGGTGATTTTTGCGGTGTATGAACCTGTCTGCCGTTTTATTTTACATCATGCTAAAGCGGCGGTCATCGCGGCGTTATTGCTTGTTGCGTCGACAGTGCCGGTATTCTTGAAATTAGGTAATGAATTTATGCCGCCGTTGTGGGAAGGGCAGATCCTATATATGCCGATTACCATGCCGGGTATTTCAGTAACCCAAGCCGCTAAATTACTGCAAAAACAGGACCAATTATTGATGGGTGTTCCGGAAGTGGAAAAGGTTTTTGGTAAAGCTGGCCGGATTGAAAGTGCGACGGATCCCGCGCCCTTATCCATGATGGAAACTGTCGTCACGTTAAAGCCGGAGAATCAATGGCGCATGATTAACGGCCGGCGGATAACCCATGAGCAGCTAATCGAAGAGCTGGATAAGGCCTTAAAAATCCCGGGGACAAGTAATGCCTGGACCATGCCGATTAAGAACCGTATTGACATGCTATCGACGGGAATCCGTACGCCTATCGGCATTAAGGTCAGCGGGCCTGATTTAATGGTGATTGAAGATATTGGGATTGAATTAGAGAAAATCTTAAATAAAGCTCCGGGTACCCGTAGTGTATTTGCGGAGAGGGCGGCGGGAGGATACTTTTTAGATGTGGATTTTAAGCGCGACCAATTAGCCCGTTATGGGATATCGGTTGAAGAGGCCCAAATGTCTGTGTCTTCTGCCATTGGCGGTGAAAATGTCAGCACAACCATTGAAGGCAGAGAGCGGTATGGGATTAATGTCCGTTATGATAGGGCCCTGCGCGATGCTCCTGAGCAATTAAAACGTACCTTGGTAGCCGGCGCTTCAGGCGTACAAGTGCCGCTTAGCGCAGTTGCTGATATTGTTGTCCGTTTTGGGCCATCGATGGTACGCAATGAGAACGGTATATTGACCGGGTATGTTTATGTGGATACCACAAGCTCTGATATTGGACGTTATGTTGATGACGCAAAAAGAATAGTCGCAGAAAAGATGCAGTTGCCCAAGGGTTACAGCTTAGCGTGGAGCGGCCAGTATGAAAATATGCTGAGGGTCAAAGAGCGTTTAAAAGTTGTTTTGCCCTTGACGCTGTTGATTATTATCCTGTTATTGTGGCTGAATACCCGGTCCTGGGTTAAGACGGGGATTGTCCTCTTGGCCGTGCCATTTTCGTTAATCGGGGCCGTGTGGCTGTTATGGGCTTTGGGATATAATCTTTCCATTGCCGTCTGGGTAGGGATGATTGCCTTGATGGGGCTTGATGCGGAAACAGGCGTATTGATGCTTTTATTTTTAGACATGGCCCATAAGGATGCTGTTAATAATGGCCGGATGAAATCCGTTAATGATTTACGGGAGGCCATCGTCCATGGCGCTGTTAGGCGTGTGCGTCCTAAGATGATGACCGTGATGGCCGCCATGTTAGGGCTTTTGCCCATCATGTGGTCGCATGGGGCAGGGTCGGATGTGATGAGCCGTATTGCCGCGCCGATGTTAGGAGGCTTGGTGACATCATTTGCTTTAGAGTTACTGGTATATCCGGCGATTTATTTTTTATGGAAAAAGAAATCAATGGTATAATAACCCCACCAACGAAGGAGATGATGAAATGAGAAAAATAAGTATGTTCGTATTAATGATGGCATTAACAGCAGTTCCTATGGCGGTCTATGCACAAGTCGCTGGAGCGGCGGACCCTCAAGCAGTTGTAACATCATCGGCAGACATTATTGAAGTTGGGAATAAGATTTGTCCGGTATCAAACGAACCTGTCGGGAGTATGGGCGCAGCGATGAAGGCAACGCATAAGGGTAAGGTTTACAATTTTTGCTGCAGCATGTGCACCAAAGATTTTAATAATGACCCGGAAAAATTTGCCAAGATTGCTGACGATGAAGTGGCGGCTGAGGCGGAGACTGCAACGAAATAATGGATTATTTAACGCTCCTGCATCCTAAGTTTGTGCATTTTCCCATCGCTTTATTCTTAACAGCGTGGAGTTTGGATCTGTTGAGCTGGTTATTAAAAAAAGAATCAATGTATAAGGCCGCTATGAATGTTTACGTCATAGCGGCCTTTTTTTCTGTTTTAGCTCTTTTAACAGGGTTATACGAGGCAAATCGGCTTCATCTAGGTCATCCGGTGCTGTACGCGCACCGTAATTATGGCATTGCTTTAACAGCGGCGGCTTTAGTGAATTTAGCGATTGTTGTTTTGTTTCAGAAATCGAATCCTAAGGCGGCGCGTGTGATTTTTACCTGCGGGTGTCTTATCGTTGCGGTATTGGTTATTGCGGCTGGCTTTTTGGGAGGAAAATTAGTCTATGAATACGGCATCGGCGTTAGTCAATAAGAAAAGGGATCGATCATATGAATGAATTGCTATTAGCGTTTATTCCCATATTCTTTGCCATGGATCCCATCGGCATTCTGCCCTTGTTTGCCTCCTTAACCCAAGGCGTTGAACCAAAAGATAGGCGTAAGATTATCATCCAGTCCTTGGTTACAGCGGCAGGTGTTGCGATTGGGTTTATTTTTCTGGGGCAGGCGATCTTTACGTTCTTAAATATCACGATGGGTGATTTTATGGTGGCTGGCGGGGTTATTTTATTTTGTTTGTCGATTATTGATCTGACAGGTTTTAATAAAAGTCATCGGGACAGTATTGACGGGATAGGTGCTGTCCCATTAGGGACGCCGTTGATTGTCGGGCCTGCCGTATTAACGATGTGCCTGATTTCGATCACCCAGCACGGCACGGCCCCGACGGTTGCCGCGGTCTTGATCAATATTGGTATTGTGGGGATAGTTTTTATTTTTGCTGATTTCTTTATTAGGTTAATTGGAACAAACGGCTCCCGTGCCTTGTCGAAAGTCTTATCGTTATTATTAGCCGCGATTGGTGTCATGATGATACGAAGAGGCATTATGGCCATTATTAGTGGAAGTAATTAGTGCAATCAAAATCCCATCCAATCCTTAAGCGCATCGTTCATTATATTGTGGCGATTCTACTTAGCCTTAGCTCGTTGTTGGTGCTCTTGGCGGTTTTTGGGTATTATTTCATTGCCACTCCGGCCGGCGGCCGTGCGTTGATTCAATTGTTAATCGTGCAGTCGGCGCCATATGCCGCTCTTAGCATCGGTTCTTCAAGCGGAAATATTGCCGGGGGGCTGGTCCTTAAAGATGTTGAGATTAAGAATTGGCCGTTTCTTGGTCCATCTGCTTCAATCAATCTTCAACGCGTTGATTTAAAGCTTGGTTTTATTACAGATCTGCGCAATATATACGTCAAAGTCTTTAACGGGCGGGTCAACTTAGCTAATAGTGAGCCGTTGGTTTTTAACGGGGAATATAAAGAAGGGCGTTTGTTAGGTAATGTTTATGGACGGTCGCTGGATGTTTATGTTTTAATGAAGCCATTTTTACCTGAAGATGTGATGCGCAGTTTAAAAGGGACGGTCTCAGATGCTGATTTTATATTTCAAGGGACTCCTGCTAATATAGAAACCCGCGGGCATTTTTATGTGGACCGTATCCAGTATGGCACTACTATTTTCAGGGAGGGGCTCACAAAATTTGAGCTTGCGTTTATTGAGAACGCTCCTAAGTGGAAAATGGTAGGGCCGCTAATTATTGAAAACGGATTAGTGAATGTGCGCAGGAGCATTATTGAGCTTGGGCAAAGCCGGGCTATCTTTAGGGGAGACGTGCTTAATCCGGATTTGATTATCGCGGGAACAGCTAAAGCGGATGTTTATGTTATTGACTTGAAGATTACGGGCACCTTGCTTAATCCTAAGGTTCACGCTAGGTCAAATCCTTATCTTCCCGAGGACATGGCTCTTGTTGTTATTGGTTTAGGCAATTGGGCGCCGTCTAATTTTTCTTTAGAGAGTGATAGCAGTTCTAATAAGATGGGGCTTAAGAAAAAGATTACTGACGATTTTAAGTT
>CAZCHB010000020.1:14265-16040 GCA_964498235.1 uncultured Planctomycetales bacterium | reverse complement strand
TTTCCCATCATTGATCTTAAAAAATATTTCATCGGCGACAACATCAGTTGTTGTAAGTCAATAATAGAGAGAAGCTATGTTTCCCATCATTGATTGGAATTTAATTTCATTAGAATCGCTGGCCGCCTTGACCTTGTGTTTTCTTCTGGTCATTGATATCTTTGTCCCTAAAGATATCCGTAACGACGTGATCGGTCCCATCAGCTTCGTTGCCCTGAGCGCCATCTTTGGATTCTGGACAACCCAGCACTCCTTGAGTGGATCAACATTTGGCGGCATGTTTATTTTAGATTCTTTCGCATGGTTCTTTAAAGGATTCTTCTTAATAGCCATGTTCTTTATCTTAGTCATGACGGGGCAATTCTTTAAGTCCTACCCCGCAGAAAAACGTAATATATTCTATCTACTCCTATGGCTGGCCTTGATTGGGATGTTATTTGTCGCTTCTTCTGCTGATTTCTTATTGCTCTTTATTTCACTGGAAATCTTGACGATCTCTTTGTATGTCATGACCGCCTACCTTAAAAGCGATGCCCATTCGCTGGAAGCCGGCATGAAATATTTAGTGCTGGGCGCATTAGCGTCAGGTTTCTTCCTATTTGGCATCAGCTTGATTTATGGGGCCGCGCACTCAACACGCTTTGAAGTGGTCAGGATGTTCGCAGAAACACACGCAATGACACCGATGGTGCTTTTGGGACTAGTGTTGATTTTCGCCGCTGTTGGATTCAAGATTGCCGCGGTGCCTTTTCACATGTGGGTACCAGATGTTTACCATGGCGCCCCAACACCGGTGACCGCGCTATTATCTGTTGCCTCAAAAGCCGCCGGATTCATTATGCTAATCCGGTTATTCTTATGCGTCTTTTCTGCTTGGCACGTGCAGTGGAGCCTGATCCTAGCTATCCTCGCCGCGATAACCATGTGTTACGGGAACTTAGTCGCCATGTTCCAAACCAATATTAAACGCCTGTTTGGATATTCCAGCATCGCGCATGCCGGTTATTTGCTGATGGGTGCGGCCGCAGGATCAACGCTTGGGATGGCGTCGATGAACTTCTACTTATTAGGATATTTATTTACCAATTGCGCCGCGTTCTTAGTTATTATTCTTGTGTTTAATGCAATCAAAAGCGATGTCTTAAGCGATTACTCAGGGCTTGTCAAACGCTCAGGCATTCTTGGCGTAACACTTTTAATCGCCTTAGTCTCGTTAGCGGGCATGCCCCCCTTAGCTGGATTCTTCGGTAAATTTGGCTTACTGATGGCAACGGTTCAAAGCGGCTATTTATGGCTGGCACTAATTGCGGCGATCAATATTGTCATTTCACTTTATTATTACTTAATGGTCGCTAAAAGAATATACGTCGACCAGCCTCACAACACGTCAGTTATCCCTGTGTCTTTGCCCATGCGCGCATTATTATGCTTAAGCATTATGGCCATTATCGCCATCGGCTTTTTCCAAGCCCCATTCTTTGATGCCTGTGTCAACGCTATCAAAGGAATGTACTTTAAGCTTTAGTATCATCCCCCGACATATCCTGAATTAACCGAAATCTAGGAACAGTTTTCCCCTCAACAACAACGTTTTCAAGAAACATGTCTCGTGGCCTAACCCACAACAAATCTTCCGGAAAATCACCTTGATATAAGGCTTTATAAACAACGAGTGGCTCTTGTGTTTCACTATGACGGGCGTGACCTATAACTTCATAATTCTTGCCCTTATAATGCGTGTAGATTCCTTTAGGAACGCTGATATTAACACTCAT
>CAZCHB010000020.1:4031-14255 GCA_964498235.1 uncultured Planctomycetales bacterium | reverse complement strand
GAGGATCTTAAAATGTTCTTAGCCAGAAGAATCCCTAGAAATCCTATAAGCAACAACACAGCCGTTGGCGGTTCTGGAACAGCGGCGGAACCTTCATTAATGATCAATTGTGACGCAGGTAAAAATTCTTGTGAACCAAATGCGACGTAATTTGGATTGCCTCCAAAAGCGCCTACATCCGGCTTACGCAAACTAAAACCAGCATAAGTGGCGTTTAAATCTTTAAGATCTTGAATAAACGGAGTGACATCTAGGAACAAAGGTTCCGACCCATCATACGAAAAACTATTGACTAGAAGACCATCATTAAAATCAGAGGCATTTAAATTTCCATCACCGTTGTAACCGTAAAGTCCAAAATTAATCGGGAATGGCCCATTTTGATCAATAGCTGATATATTTAAATATGCGCTTGTAACCGGCGATGCCATCGAACTAAGGTCAAATTCCATAATACCACGGTACTCAATCAAGGTGTTATTGTAAACTTGGACGGATTGGGCGCTGTCAAGCTGGTCGGGTACCCCGTCCTTTGCTGTAAATCCAACGCCATAAATATAACCGTCTATGATAGAGCCGTCGACGCTTGGCGGTAAAATCAAAGCTTGTGCAGGACTAACACCCACCACAACAAAACTAAGCAAGAATAAAATATACATTCTTTTCATACACATCTCCACTAACAGATTAAAAAACACTTTCTCTGTATAATATAAGATCAAATTATTGTCAATAGCATTGGTTGGGATTAAGCGTAAAGACGGCGTAAAAAAATCGGTGCCGCAATAGTAGTTAACAGGCTCATAAAGATAATCGCAGCGTAGATATCCTGGGTAATTAAATTTTTATTAAGGCCAATCAGGCCGACAATCATCGCCACTTCGCCGCGAGGGGACATGCCAACGCCAACGATAAGAGAATCTTTCACCGATAATCCTTGAACTTTTGCGGCGGCGAAACAACCCACCGCTTTTGTTATAATAGCCACTACAGTTAAAACAATTAAGAAAACAACGACGGTAGATGTCAACAAATGAACGTCAACTAAAATGCCTAAGGAAACAAAGAATATCGGCGCAAAGATATTATTTAAATACTCCGCGCCTTCTTTAAAATTCTTTTCTCCCTGCTTTACCTTTACGCTTTCTAACGAAATTCCAGCCACAAATGCGCCAACAATAGCAGAAAGATGAATCATTTCCGCTGTCATAGCATATAAAAACGCAATAGCCATAACGACAATAAAAGAAAATTCTGGATATTGAGCAGATATCGGCGCCTTATCAATACGTTCAATTAAGGGCTTTAATAATTTCTCTCCTATAAAAATGCCAATTACCAGAAACAATCCGGCACTAATAATAGGTATGATAACCGAAAAGGCTGAAAGAGTTCCGCTAACCAACTGATTGGACAACGACAAAGCCATCAAACTTAAAACATCGTCAATAACAGCGGCACCAATGATTGCCTTCGCCGCCCCTGTTTGCAGTTTCCCCATTTCTTTAAGCACATTTGCAGTGATAGCGATACTCGTCGCCGTCAACGCTGTTCCTGTAAAAACAGCGTTCTCAAAATTATACCCAAAAAACTTTGCCGTCAAAAATCCGCCAACCCATGGCACAATGACGCCAATAAGCGCGATAAGTCCGTAACGGGCGCTAAAGACTTCCCGCAGTTTAAATTCCAACCCCACCACAAAAAGCAGTATTACCGCCCCTAGATGCGCCATGCTTTCAACAAAATCAGTATAGGTGATAAGCCCTAAAAAACTTGGGCCAATAAGCAGGCCAACAAGGATCTCACCAATAATAGCTGATTGATTGATGCGCATGACAAGCAAATAGCCTGCCAATGCCACAAACAACAAAAAACTCATTTGGAATTCAATGGAAGAAAAAATGGAATGCATGCGTGTTAATCCTTAAACGAGGGATTACGTATCCATCAAACGTTTTTTATCGTAAATCATGCTCTCGCGGGAGTATTCAGACGTGCCGACGATCTTGGTGTCCATGCGGATGGCATCTTCCGGGCACACCTCGACGCAAAAACCGCAGTAAACACATTTGCCTAAATCAAGGATGAATTCGGCTGGGTACTTCTCTATGTTAGGATCCGGGTGCTCAGCGGCCGTAATTTCAATACAGCGCGCGGGACAGACTGTTTCACACATCATGCAGGCCACACATCGCGGTGATCCGTCTTCGCGTTTGGTCAGGCGATGGCGCGTCCTAGTGCGCGGCGCAACAGTGCGGGGTTTTTCTGGGTATTGATAGGTGACCGCCCCCTTCACATCCTTGCAAAGCCCGAATAAATGCAGGATATGAAAAGTGATGTTATAAAAGAAATGTTTCGACGTCAAAAAAATGCCGCTAACCACCGAAGGAATATATGTTTTTTCCCACCAGCTTAATTCACGGCGGTTCTTTTGTTTCCACGCGCGTTTCATCTGGGCAACACGCAAAAGGTCGTAAGAGCTGCCTTTGGCGAAATATTTATCTAAAGAACCTTGTTGGCTTTGTGTTTGTTTTTCCATGATATCTTTCTAGCGGTTTAAAAGCGTCAGTACAACCGCGGTGACAGCAATGTTAAACAGCGACGCAGGCAGTAAAACCTGCCAGCCTAGGCGCATCAATTGATCGTAACGGAAACGGGGCAAGGTCCAGCGCACGGCCATTAATATCCAGATAAACAAACTGACCTTAGCGAAAAATGATAAAACGCCCAGTATAACAACTGTAATGTGTGATAAGGCCATTGTTGCGCCCCACGGGAAATGAAATCCATCGGCCTGTAAATATGGGACCTGCCATCCGCCTAAGAATAGAGTTGTCATCAACGCGGCCACCAGGACTGTTTCAACCAAGTCTGCTAAAAAGAACATCCCGAATTTCATTCCGCTGTACTCAACGAAATACCCGATGATTTCCGATTCTCCCTCGGGAAGATCAAATGGAGTCCGTTTTGTTTCTGCTGTTGCCGCTGTAAAAAATAAAATGAAAGCCAAAGGCTGACAAAAGACACCCCACTTAGGCAGCCAGCCCCCCATTAAATATTCGCCCTGGGCACGCACTAGCAATTGAAGATCAAGCGTATTGTAGACCATGATTACGCCCATGATCGCCGCTCCCATGGTGATTTCATACGCAATCATCTGCGCGGCGCCGCGCATCCCGCCTAAAAAAGCATAGTTATTATTTGATGAAAAACCGGCAAGGACAACCCCGTAAATCCCCATGGACATCATCGCAAAAATAAAAAGCAGGGCGACATTAATATTCGCGGCCTGTAGTTCAATGACGCGTTCACCTAGAATCAATTGATTGCCAATGGGAATCGCGGCAAAACCAACCAGGGCGAAAATAATGGATAAATAGGGCGCTAAATTAAAGAGGAATTTATTGGCTCCGTTAGGAATAAATTCTTCCTTGCTTAACATCTTAAGCACGTCAGCAATGGCATGGAAAAGCCCCATGGCCTTAAAACCAAAAATGCTTGCACGGTTAGCCCCGACACGGTCCTGCATCACCGCGCTTTGTTTACGCTCGACCCACGTCAACAACCCGGCAATATTAAACATGATAAATATCGTACCGAAGCCTAAAATTAATTTTATTAAAACTGTTTCCATCATAGATTTAACTTTTTAGAACCATACCTTGATCAGCAATTTTTTCATAGGACATTTCACTAAACGTTGGAAATTCGGCCGCGATGTTTTTAAATATCTCATTGGGCGTATTGTAGTTTAACCCAACGCCCAATGCTTCCGATAACATGGACACTATCACCCAATCCGCCTTAGCTTCACCCATCGGCAAAAATGCTGAACGGATACGTTGAACACGCTGTTGGCAATTGGTGAAGGTGCCGTCTTTTTCTGCGTAAACAGCGCTTGGTAAAATCAAATGTGCGTAACTAGCTGTTTCATTAATATTACTGCCTTGGAACACTAAGCATTTAACTTTCTTGGCTATCTGAAGGACAACATCCCGGCCAAACTGTTCAACAAGATTATGGCCAAAAACATAAAGGACGTCCAATTCACCATTTTGCGCCTTCGCCACTATTGCCTTCGCGTCAACCGCCCCCTGGCCTAGAATAACCGCCGCACCGGCGGAATTTGGATTCTTATCCGCCTTGATTAAAAAATCATCGCTGTCACCTTGCTTTTGCGGGAAGCGATATTCAACATTATCAATTTTAAGTTTATCTTTAAATAGTTTACGCACAGAAAACAAATCTTCGTTAGTCAATTGGGCAGAGGCTAAAACACCAATGCGATCCGTCTTCTTCGACTGGCATAACGGGCGCATGGCATTAGCCAGCATATCAATGGCGGTCTTCCAATCAACAATCTTATCGCCTAATTGCGGAGAAACAATCCTATTCTCGTCAATAAAACGATAATTATAGCGGCCAGCATCGCAGATCCAATAATCATTAACTTCTGGGTTATGGCGCGGCTTTAACCGCATGACCCGGCCAATTTTTTTACGATGGCTCGTCGGACGCGACTTATCCCAATCAATAGTAATATTGCACCCCATACTGCATCCGGGGCATACCGACTTTGTTGCTTCCAAATACCAGACGCGGCATTTAAAACGAAAATCTTTATCCGTCAACGCGCCGACGGGACAGATATCAACCACATTGCCGGAATATTTATTATCCACTTGCTTGCCCGGATACACATCTAATTGAGAATGATCCCCGCGCTCAAACACGCCAAGCTCGCTAGTCTTTGTAATCGTATCGGTAAATCGCACACAACGGGTGCAGAGAATGCAGCGCTCTTGGTCTAGATTAACCGTCGGCCCAATTGAGATGGCCTTCTTTTCTTTTTTAACCTTCACGTCGGATAAACGGCTGGAATAACGGCCGTGATCCATGTAATAATCCTGCAATTTACATTCGCCAGCCTGGTCACAGACAGGGCAATCTAATGGGTGATTAACAAGCAAGAATTCCAAGACCGTTTTTCTAACTTCAAGCACTTTAGGCGAAGTCGTCTTAACAACCATCCCATCAGCGACGGGTGTATAACACGCGATTTGCAATTTAGGTTGTTTTTCAACTTCCACCATGCAAATACGGCAATTTCCAGAGACCGGCAGGGCGGGATGGTAACAGTATCGGGGAATGTTGATGCCTAATTTATCCGCGGCCTGAATAATCGTCGTCCCGGCTGGGACATCTATTTCTTTTCCATCAATAGTTAATTTTGGCATATCGTCTCTAAATTAAATCTTAGGCCGCCACTGCGGCATGTTTTATCTTTGCTTCAAATTCACTGCGGAACTTGGTGACATAGGAACTGACGCACATGGTCACCGCGTCCCCAAAGGCGCAAATCGTATTTCCGCCGATATTATTAATGATGCCGGGTAAATTGGCTAAATCTTGAGGACGCCCATGCCCGTCGTGGATGCGCTTAACGTTACGATACACCCAACCGCTGCCTTCACGGCAAGGGGAACATTGGCCGCAGGATTCATGCGCGTAAAAACGCGCCGCAATCATCGCCGCCCAGACCATGTCCGTGGTGTCATCCATGACGATAATCCCCCCAGATCCAGCCATGGAACCAATCGCTTTCAGCGAATCAAAATCCATCTTTACATCCAATTGATCAGGGGTCAGCAGAGGCGCAGAAATACCGCCGGGAATCACAGCCTTCAGTGTCCGGCCATTCAGGATCCCACCGGCATGCTCATAAATAATCTCACGTAAGGTCGTACCGTTAGGCAGTTCATAAACACCAGGCTTTTTCACATGCCCGCTGACGCAAAAAAGACGGTTGCCGCCGTTTTTCTCACAGCCTAATTTCGCATACCACTCAGCGCCTTTTAGGATAATGGGCGGCACACAGGTGACGGTTTCAACATTGTTAATCACCGTCGGACATCCAAACAAACCAACCACCGCAGGGAAAGGCGGTTTCAAGCGCGGGAAACCTTTTTTACCTTCTAAGGACTCAAGCAAGGCTGTTTCTTCCCCGCAAATGTAGGCTCCTGCGCCTTTATGGATCACCACATCCAAATCAAAGCCAGTGCCCATGATGCCCTTGCCTAGGAAATTATTTTTATACGCCTCATCAATCGCCCCTTGCAGGATATCGATTTGCTTCAAATACTCGCCGCGGATATACACATAGGCTTTATGACTGCCGATGGCAAAACACGTGATGATAATACCTTCTAAAAAGGCGTGCGGGTCTTTTTCAAAAATATATTTGTCTTTAAAGGTGCCCGGCTCGCCTTCATCGCCGTTGATGACTAAATATTTCGGTTTAGGATTGGCCGCGGGAATAAAGCTCCACTTCATGCCCGTCGGGAAACCTGCCCCGCCCAAGCCCCGCAGATTCGATTTCTTAACTTCTTCAATCACCGCCGCCGGGTTCATCTGAGTCAGCGCCTTGCGCGCCGCTTCATAGCCTTGGGCCGCCGCATAGGTTGACAAAAGATGCGAATTAGGCTTATTAAAATTTCTAGTAACAATCTTTTCCATAAAATTATTTATGCTGGTCAATTAATTCATCGACCATCTTTTTATTTAAACAGCCTTTATAGTCTTTGTTTAACTGCATCATAGGCGCAATCTCGCAGGCACCAAGGCACTCAACCACGCTTAAGGAAAATTTACCGTCCGCCGTTGTTTCGCCCGGCTCTATACCAAGCCTTTCCTTAAGGTGCTTAATCACATCTTCTGCTCCCAATAAAGAGCAGGCCGTTGTCTGGCAAACGGCAAAATGGCATTTACCTTTTTTCTCACGGTGATAAAGATGGTAGAAACACACCACTTCATGGACGCGCGCGACAGGAACGCCTAAATAATCCGCCACGGCTTGTTCGGATTGCGGTGTAATCAAGCCTTCCTTGTCCTGCACCGCGTGCAAAACAGGCAGAAGCGCCGCTCGTTTTTGCTCATATTTAGCGACGATCTTATCTAATCGCTCTTTAAAATCTGCAGTAAAAATAAAACCCTCCTATAAAGCGTAAAGAACGGCCGCGACCGTTCCTTACCGGTCTAACTCTCCTGCGATCATATTAACTGACCCAAAGGTTGGAACCAAATCCGCCATCGAATCACCAATTAATAATTTAGGCAAAGCGGCCATGATAGCAAAGCAGGGCGGATGGACGCGCACGCGCCATGGGTGGTCACGGCCGTCACTAACAATATAAAATCCAAGCTCCCCATTAGCACCTTCCACCGGGAAATATACCTCTCCCATCGGCGGACGGATGCCATGACCGTACATGACCAGCTTAAAATGATTCATTAACCCTTCAATATTGCCGTAAGCTTCTTCCTTAGCCGGCAAGACAACATCTTTGCGTTCAGCACTAATCCCCGCCTTATACTTTTTAGTTGAGCCTTCTAGGGTGGGATCTAAATCGACTTCAACATTTTTTAAGCCTTCGGTCTCGCCCATCTTGGCATGATCGACCATTTGGGCCGCGGACATAACTTCACCGCTTAACTCGCCGGCAATGGGACCGTCGGGAATCTGCTGAAAACACTGCTCAATGATGCGCAAACTTTGTTCCGCTTCCGCCATGCGCACAAAATAACGGTCAAGATTATCACCCTTTGTGCCGACGGGGACTTCAAAATCTAAGCGGTCATAAATTAAATAAGGATTCGCCTTACGCACATCATAGGCCACGCCCGTCGAGCGCAAGAATGGCCCGGTAATCCCATAGGCCAGCGCATCCTCAGAAGAAATGACACCGATGCCTTTCATGCGGTCAAAGAATATACGGTTACGGGTCAACAACTCGTCGGCTTCAATAAGCACTTTGCGCACATCAGCGATAATGCGAAAACATTTATCGCTAAATCCCGGCGTTAAATCCGCTTTCACCCCGCCGATACGCACATAAGAAATAGTCAAACGCGCGCCAGTGATTTCTTCCACTAATTCATATAAGAATTCACGCGCCTTAATCATATACAAGAATACTGACATAGCGCCTAACTCCATCGCGGTGGCACCAATGCAGGTCAGATGGTCGGTGACGCGGGAAATCTCGCTCATGATAACACGGATATATTTCGCTCGCTCTGGCACATCAATGCCTAATAGTTTTTCCACCGTCAAAGCAAAGCCGGTATTATTAATGAGCGGGGACACATAATTTAAACGATCCGTATACGGAAAGCATTGGGAATACATCACCGTCTCGCACATTTTCTCAAAGGCACGATGGAGATACCCCATTTCAACTTCAACACCTTTTATTTTTTCGCCCTCTAATTCCATGATCAGGCGGATGACCCCGTGCATCGCCGGGTGCGAAGGGCCTACATTTAACAGCATTGAGCGGATTTGCGTCGGCATTAATTCATTGGACCAATAAGAGGTTGACGTTTATTAAAAGGATAATCCTTGCGCAGGGCATGCCCTTTAAATTCTTCATACATCAAAATACGCTTTAGATTCGGATGTCCCTTAAACTTAATCCCAAACATATCCCACACTTCACGCTCAAACCAATTCGCCGACGGCCAAAGATCAACAAGTGAATGTATGTGCGGATCCTTTTCATCAACGGGAACCTTGAGACGAAGACGGTGATTCTTTTTGATAGAATAAAAATGATACACGACTTCAAAACGAAATTCTTTCTGGACTCGGCCGCCCGCATAAAATAAATAATCAACTGCCGTTAAATCCATCAGCATATTAAAATCAAGAACTGGCGATTCTTTTAAAAATTTAGCCACTGTCAATAGTGCACTGGGGCGAATAATCACCGTCTCGTCCCCTCTAAACGCGTGGGTCTCGACAATGTCTTGGCTAAATTGCTGTTGAACAGTTTCTAAGGGTGTCATGCGTCAAGATTCTATATGTTTAATATGCTGAGAAATTGAATAGCCGCCTTGCAATTCTGCGGGACGGCCAGTCTTGGTATTTGGATCATAGAGCGTGCGCGATTGCTCGCCTTTTTGGATCTTGTCCTGCAATTTCATTAAACCATCAAGGACATTTTCCGGGCGCGGCGGACAACCGGGGATATAAATATCGACGGGGATAATGGTATCAATGCCCATGACCGTCGAGTAATTATCATAAAAACCGCCGGTGCAGGTGCAGACACCAAAGGCCACCACCCATTTTGGTTCACACATTTGATCATACACATTTTTTAAGACTGGCGCCATTTTATGACTGATGGTGCCGACCACAAAGAGCACATCCGATTGACGCGGTGAAAAACGCGGAAACCCCGCGCCAAAACGATCAACGTCATAATGCGACGCGGCCGTCGACATATATTCCATCCCACAACACGCCGTCACAAAAGGATATTGAAAAATGGAATATTTACGCGCCCAGCCTAATGCTGAATTCATCGTTGACGTAAAAAACCCTGTTGGTGAACTTAAACCTGACATCTGCCTACTCCCACTCTAAAGCGCGTTTTTTCCACACATAGGCCAAGCCTAAAACGACAAAAACCATAAAAAAGGCCATTTCAACCAAGCCAAAAACCCCTAATTCACGAAACAAGACCGCCCACGGAAAAAGAAAAACCATCTCAACGTCAAATATAATAAAAAGCATGGCAACTATATAAAAATGCACCGGCATATGGCCGCCCGGCAGTGAAAAAGGAGCCAATCCGCACTCAAAAGGTTTCGATTTAGCTTCGCTTGGATGCTTGGGCGCCAACAACTTAGGGATAAATAACAATAGCGCCGCAAGGCCTAAGGTAAAAATAAAAGCAAATATAATACCGACGTACTCTACCATTCATCCAATTTAAAGGAGAGGGGGGCAATAGTCAAGAATTTATTAATCTATCTGAAGGTTGGTGTTACACTTGCTATGAAAATAAAATCAGGCTTTCTCCCAGAATGGGAAAGAAGCCTGATTAAAAATTCTGCCACTATTTTACTGTTAATCCAATTTAGCTAATACATCTTGCTGACTATCAGGAGCCATGCCAAACAGCGGTAAGACGCTTGGCATGGTTATGACGCCTAAGATTTGCACCCGAATCCCGCTAAAATCTCCCGCCCTAAAACGGGCCACCATGGCAGGGTCAACGATCATCTTGATTTGATCACCGCTTGTTGCCGTGGCCTTAGATGTGGCATTTAAATCTATCCCCCCATGCGTGGCCATAGCTGCATCCACCGATGATAAAACAGTTATGCTTTGAATTTTATTAAGATGGGCATTACCGGATTAGTTACAAAGACTTG
>CAZCHB010000020.1:0-4021 GCA_964498235.1 uncultured Planctomycetales bacterium | reverse complement strand
CCCCGCAAGATTACTTGCAGGATCACCCAAAACAAATTGGACTTGCCCATTGCCATCTCTGGGACTACTCCCCTGACGCAACGTTATAACTTGAGCACCGGATGTTCGATTATCCGCCGTATTAAATCTAAATTCTCCCGTCTCAACTTTTTCTGTCGACGGATTAAAATAAGTCACTCTTAAACCCAAACCAATAACCCTAGCTGGCGATCCATCCTCAGCTTTTAGCTGAGGCAAATTCCAAAATTCATTTGATGTCATCGCGGTGCTTACTGCTTGCCTATTTTCTAAAGAAAAATCAATAGTATCAAAAGGGGTAGCTGTAATCGACAGGGCCCTATTAGATTCACCATTGCCAGCATCAAGTGAAAATGTCATTTCTTGGCCATTTCTTGCCTTCAAACTAAAAGCACCATCTTCGCTAACTTGTGTATCTAGCTTCCCCTTAAATTTCACTGCTTTTCCTTTAAAAAAACCATCGACAGTCAATGTCCATCCTCTAAGCAAATTAACCCAATTTATTCTTTCTTCCAGCGTCCAACTATCCCAATCATCTTGGCTGGCCATGGCTAAGCTGACGCCTTGAACTGATAAGCCATTATCGTCATCTAGACCAGAAATATTTGTTCCAACTATTGTTAATTGAGCATTGTCAAAGATCGCAGATTTAATGGCATCTTCAATGCCCTGGCGATCCTTTTCGTTAAAACTTTCCGTATACAACCGCGCCTTAGGTTCAGTTCCTGATAAACGGATCATGACCCATGATCCATCTTCAAAAACAACCTGTATGCCTTCGTTGGACTTAACTTTTTTTCCTTGGTAATCTTCATTTGATATCGTCAACATGTCTTCTGTCATGTAAAAATGCGCTATTTTCTTTTTGACGACGCCTGCAATCAAGTCTGCGAGCCTTTGAGGATCCGTAGCTAATGGTTCTGTTATTTTTATACGAATATCCTTCGTCAATGGGGCATCAACACGCTTATACGCCCACCCTTCAAAACCAATCTCCTTCTTAGCCTTGGCAATATTGTCAGCAATAGTTTGACCTGACTCTGCCATAATTTTTAATAACATTAAAGCCTGACTTAACCCGTCATCGTAAAATCGGCCGACAACCTGATGGCCGGATTCTTCTGTACCTAATAATAATTCACCATTTTTATATGCATCACCAAAATGCTTTGAGCCTACAGGTGTCACAAGAAGCTCGTATCCTCCGCCGTGATCCTTATTAGCCCACTCGACTAACTTGGCCATTCCCGCCGTCGTAGGTTGGGTTTTAGCAATACGCTTCTTGCCTTCAGTTAGGCCATTATTAATCATAAACCATCCATAAAGAATGCCTAAATCATTGGGAGCTAATTCCAAATAATCTTTTTCTCCCAGACCAGTTTTAACCCAAATAGCCAAACGATCTGCATCCCCATCGATAGCCATATACAATGAACCTGGTTTTGCATTCTTCTTAAAAGAATCAAAATCATTAGAACTTAAAAAGATTTCCTTAGGCTCTGGGCGATAAGGAACCATATTATTGCCTTCTTTAAAAGAATTACCTTTTAAATAAAGTTCGGCTGACATGGGTTCTGTACGTACAACCGGAATTCCCATTTCCCCTAAAATGGGACTAGCCAAAGGACCCGCGGAACCATACATTGCATCCACCACAACGCTGACTTGTGGATTTGCTCTTAAATAAGCTGATAATTTTTTTGCTAATCCTTTAAAGCCCTCTTCATAACGCTTTAAAGATGCCTTGGTAATATTAAGGCCGCTTAACTCCCCTTCTAATTCTGGCCGGTATCGATACGTCGTCGTTTTCATGGCCTCACGTTCAATTTGTTTAGAGACGCTGTCCTTGGCCACCACCCCGCTCTCTAAAATCTTTATCCCTTGATCATCAGCAGGATTATGACTGGCCGTAATTTGGAAGGCCATCAAATAGCCATTAACTGTCTGAGCAATGGTAGCAGGTGTAGTTGTAAATTCATCGGCCAACGTCACCTGATATCCATTAGCATTTAAAACTTCCGCGAAATGTTGAGCATATTCACGGCCGCCTTTGCGGGCATCATACGTAATAAGCACCTTATTATTTATGTTATTAGCAAAAGCATTGGCTGCTCCTTGAGCAAATCGACCAACAGTCTCCCTATTAAAAGGACCAATCTTTGTTCTCCAGCCTGATGTTCCTATTTTAATCTCAGTAGCCAAATCTTCGCGAGACAATTCCTTTACTTGTACTTGTGAAAGCACCGTCACTTTTTTTATTTCATCTCCTGAAAGAATAAACGTTATGTCTCCCTGACCATCAATCCGTCTTAGTGTGACGCTATTGCCAGAGTATTCAACTATTTTATACTCAAAGGTAACATTCTCCCTAGCATTCCTCTTATTGCTAGAGCCCACAAATTGATGGTTTACAACAACTGCTGTTCCTATAGCAGTCTTATCATTCTTAAGCCATTCAGAAAAATCTGCCGCTGTCATTACTGAACTAGCCTGAACATCATTTAGAATTAATTCAATCACTTTTAAAAGCGCGTCCACATTCGGAGACTCCTTAAAAGGGCCTTCAGAACTCTTTAAAGCTTGCAGATTATTTTTAATTCCAAACAAATCCATTCTGCTTAACATGCGCAGGGCTGGTTCTTCATTCATCCACTCAATCAACTTATCCTTAACAAATAAAATCAAACCCTTATTCGCTTTCTCAGCCAACACTAACCATTCATCTACCATCTTCAACAGTTGGTAATTAAAATTAGAAAGATCAACATTGTTTAACTTATTTATACTCGCCATCGTGCGGCTTACTTCTTTTCTGTCATAAACCGTGATTTTTCGCAAAGCTTCCAAATTATTTGCCGCAGC
Organism: uncultured Planctomycetales bacterium; assembly: GCA_964498235.1. GTDB lineage: Bacteria > Omnitrophota > Gorgyraeia > Zapsychrales > Fredricksoniimonadaceae > JACQQW01. The sequence goes on along the minus strand of CAZCHB010000020.1, from coordinate 1,141 downwards.
CGTTAGCTTATCTTCAGGCTCTTTAACAGGTGCGAAAACAGAAGCTCGGGGCGCATAATAATAACCAACCCTTGCTCCCGGAATATGCGCTACCTGCAACATGATGCGTGTCAATTGAACCACCGAAATCTTAGTTCTCCCGTCTTTAACTACGCCTAATTCTGGGAATTCACCATCCACCTCGTGATTCTTAAATTCAAAATTAGGTTTGATTTTTTTAACTAATCGTTCCCGTACAATTTCTGATCGCTCTTGAAATGACATGTCTGCTAATTGCTTTTCCGTGACATTCATGAATTTTAATAAACTATGAAGACGAACAATAATTGTATTTGTATTAAAAAATGGTGCATCCGCATGAGGAAAATCTGATTTTAATTCAAATCCTTCCCGCATTATTGCATCACCAACAGGATTACCATCTTCATCAACAGGCTGAACCAAGGTTCCACCTGTCTCTGCTTTCACGCTTTGTTCAGTTTCAATCAATTGACCCTGAGCATTAAAAACATCTACCTTCTTTGATTCCTGATTGATCACAAAACGTAAACCATCCTTTTCTGCCTCACTTTTAAATTCAGTTAAGCCATCAAAAGACAATACATTGTCTCTAAACCGAACAATTAATTTCTTAGCAATATCACTTCCTGTTGTCTTGTCTTTAATGCTAAATGTTAGATTCTTCTCGGCAAGAATAAAACCAAAATCATATCCTCCCTCTGCAAAATGGGCAATTAATCCATCATTCTTTAAAACTGCTTGTAAATTATCAATATTAAAGACTGGCGCATATTCAATGCCTCTCTTTAACGCATCGGTTAATCGACCTGAAATGATAAAAGAAGCTATGGCGTCAAAATGTCCACCTGGAACAAGCCGACGCTCTCCCTTGAACCGATAGATCCCATCTGGATTCTGATTCCTCAATATGCGAGCAAATGCTTTATTCTTTTCAATATCAGCACCTTTAAAATTAGCTTCAATTTCTTCATCTGTCGGGATAAAGGTATCCATAACACCTTGAACATACCACTGAAAGGTTTCTGAATCCATGCCATAAAAATTACGCTTTCTTAATGAATCTTTAAACTCTTCCAATCTTTTCGCGCTTGACAAAACATACAAGGGAATATTTGTATCA
>CAZCHB010000019.1:10508-16106 GCA_964498235.1 uncultured Planctomycetales bacterium | reverse complement strand
ACAGGATGCCTATCATCACCGTAATCCATAATGAAAATATCAATCTCTGCTGGGTGTCTTGTTCAAAACGGCCGGTCCGCTCAATCACCGCGTGCGAGAAGAACTGGACCCGTTTTAACAAATCCTCAACGTCTACCGAAAGATTATTTTCCTGACGTTTAATCAGGTCTAAATCTTCCAGGGACAATTGAAACCCTCCCTCCTCAACTGCTTTAAGCATGCCAACGATCGATTGGTGGTATTCCCTGCGGGCCGCGTCTAAACGGTTCAATCCTGCCAATATTTCTTTTAAAGAATCACGCTCATCTTTTGCGTCAGCGACGTCCATGGCCTGTGCCGCGATCTTACGCGCGGCCAAGCTTTGTTTGCTTCCTGATGCCGCGTAACGTTCAAATTCATCCCGGATACTCTTCAGCTGGTCATGCAGATAGGAACTGCGGGCAAAATTTAATTGTTCGAAACCTAATTCCTCGCCAATGCCAATCAAGCGCTGAAGGGCGGTGCTTTTTTTCAATTGTATCTGATTAACTTCCGTGACCGCCTCGGTCAGCCCCACATTGTATTTGACCATGGCGGCTAATTCACTGCGGATATGGCTCATTTGGCGCAAGCCAAGCCATGTGTTAAGGGCCAGCGCGCAAAAAAGAAAAACGATCAGCAGGGTAATTTTATTAGCGATACGCATATTAAGGCTTATTATACATCCCAAACGCAACAGTACAATTGCGGCCTTGGGATTTCGCGCGGTAGAGGGACCAGTCAGCCTTATCAATTAATTCTTCGACGATCTTCCCATCACTTGGAAACGAAGCAACGCCGATACTTATAGTAATGCGCACCACGGCATCATAAGCTTTTATCATCCTTTGTTCAACGGCGCGCCGAATACGCTCTGCCACAAGAATGGCCCCGGGGGCATCCGTGTCAGGCAATACCATGCAAAATTCTTCCCCGCCAAAACGCCCAGCGATATCAATCTCACGGATGCTTTCCTTTAGAACGATACCGACCTGCTTAAGCACTTCATCACCAGTGATGTGCCCATACTGGTCGTTAATCTTCTTGAAATGGTCCACATCAAGCATCAAGAACGAAATTCTAGTCTTACGGGCGGCCGCGCGTTTAATTTCTTCCTCGAACCTCTCTAGAAAGTACCGGCGGGTGTAAACATTGGTTAACGCATCAGTGATAGCCATCTTTTCAATTTCTTTATAAAGCTTAATCCGCCGAAACGCTAAAGCAAATTGATTCGCCAAGATAACAAACTTTTCCTTATCTTTATCCGCCACGCCCTTATAAAGCAAAAAGCCAAGGTCTTTTTCCTTGCTCTTAAGCACAAAAACGCTGTAGCCTGCCGGAAGCTCATCTTCGCGGCCTAAGCTCTCTGCTATCCGGCAATCATCAATACTGAGATTTTCTTTAAGTTTCTTTTTAAATATATTAAATGCCTCCCCTTCATCAAAATGACGGGTAATCTCCTTAGTCATTTCATAAAGGGTAAAGATTTGAGCGGTTTCCTTTTCTAATTTAATTTTTGCGGCGACCGCTTTTGATTTCTGATCGATTATATCCTGGTAGGTTTGTTTTGAACGCAAAACTTCCTCGTCGGATTTCTGCTCCAGCTGCATCACCACGACTTGCGCCAGGTAAAAAACCACGGCTACAAAAACAACTGCTAATATGATAAGGATATAAAACATATTTATGCCGTCATGACCTTGTTACGGCCTCCAGCCTTGGCCTTATATAATGCCCCATCCGCCTTAATGATCAGTTCTTCTTTCCCCTTCGCATCCCCTGGAAATGACGCTAACCCCATTGATGCCGTCACATGTGTTTTCTGGCGGCGCAGGATAATTTCCTTGCTTTGGATCTTGCGGCGGGCTTCTTCCGCCAATCGCAGTGCATCAGCCTTTAAATAATCCGGCAAAAGCACACAAAATTCTTCTCCCCCATAGCGGCAGACTAAATCACCAGGCTCATTAAAATGTTCTTTTAGGATATCCGCGACCGTCTTTAGTACAATGTCGCCGGCAACATGCCCAAACTGATCGTTGTATTGTTTAAACATATCCAAGTCTATCATTAAGAAACATAATTCCTTGCCTTTGCGCATCTCCCTTTTCAATTCTTCATTGAGGCGGTCTAACATGTGACGCCGCAAATACAAACCTGTTAACCCGTCGCGGATGGCCATATCTTCGAGACGCTGGTAAAGCTGGGCGTTTTCAATGGCCACGCTGGTCAAATCAGCAATGGTGCGCAGGAAACGCAAATCATCTGTTGCAAAGTGATGGTCCAAAGGACTGTCAACCCGCAAAATGCCAAGCGTCTTACTGCCGACCATAAGCGGCGCGCTAATCAGGGAACGTATCGGACGCCCGTCTTCAGCCAACATTTTCTCGGCATCAAAACGAAAGTCAGCCCGCGTATCCTCTACTAATAACGGGTGCAAAGTCTTGACCACCCACTGGTCAAAGATATCCCCTTTCTTTGCTTTTAGATTAACCTGCATCTGACCTTTTTGTGACGAGGAAATGCCCAGATCTCCAGTCGCTGAATGAAATAAATATAAAATGACCGTGATATCCTTATGGCCAAAAAGCTTGTTGACTTCGGCGCATAATACCGTTGATGTCTCGTCGATGCCCAAACAAAGACCTAACTTCTCGGTCAACGTTTTAAGATGGCCGTAGCTGACAATCTTATGGCGCAAAGATTCGATGGTCTTCCATTCGTGGTCTATCTCCGCCTTTAGCAGGTTTGCGCGTTCAAAATAGTCTTCCTTCTGCAGGGCGATGACGGATTGTTTTTTCTGAAGGCGGATATGAAAAGCAATGAGCAAAAGCACATTAACCAGCAGGGCGCCGGATAAAAAAAAATACGCCACTTGATGTTTCGTGGCGTAGATAAAAAAACCGGCTAGCGGCACAAAGAATGAGAATACGACTAGGAAATACAGCTTAGATAATTGTTTCTTGGGTTTCACTATCAAAAAAGTGCACCTTACTCATGTCGAAGACCAAGTCCATGTCCCGGTTAATTTCCGGACGGTCATGGGCACCGACGCGGGCAATAAAATTATGCTTGCCCGAATTTAAATACAGATACACCTCAGATCCCAACGGCTCAACTACCTCACAGACGGCACGCACCGTATTGTCCGGGGATGCTTCAAACGCAAAAAGCTTATCATAAATATCTTCCGAGCGGATACCCATGCTCACTTCCTTGCCTTCATATTTGCCCATCTTTAGGGTCATCTCGTCAATGATCTTGACCTTGAATTTACCTTCATCAAAAAATAATTTCTTTCCTGACCTCACAACCGTTCCGTGCATGAGATTTATCGGCGGCGATCCCACAAAAGAAGCAACAAACCGGTTAGCCGGCTTATCATAAATTGACATTGGATCCGCGCACTGCTGGATAATTCCCTTTTGCATGACGACGATTCGATCCCCCATGGTCATCGCTTCCGTCTGGTCATGGGTTACATAAATAAAGGTGGTCTGCAATTTCATGCGCAGTTTATGTATTTCCGTCCGCATCTGCACACGCATCTTAGCGTCAAGATTTGAGAGCGGTTCATCAAACAGGAAAACCAAAGGCTTGCGCACAATCGCACGGCCCAAGGCTACGCGCTGACGCTCCCCGCCGGAGAGCTCTTTTGGTTTACGTTCTAAATACTGCTTAATCCCCAAAATCTCAGCCGCTTCATTGACGCGCTTGATGATCTCAGGCTTTGGGTAGCCGCGTAATTTCAAACCAAAAGCCATGTTTTCAAAAACCGTCATGTAAGGATAAAGGGCGTAATTCTGGAATACCATTGCAATGTTGCGGTCCTTGGCAGGAATATTATTGACCATACGGTCATCAATCCAGATTTCACCTGAGGAAACTTCTTCCAGACCGGCAATCATGCGCAGGGTGGTTGATTTGCCGCAGCCGGAGGGGCCGACTAGGGCGACGAATTCACGGTCTTTAATTTCTAAATTAACATTATCGACCGCTTTTGAGCCGCCTTTATAGCTTTTGCAAAGATTAACCAGACGTATGTGAGCCATTGTGTAAGCTTCTCCTAAACCTGCGTATAATCAATTGTGTGGGCCAGCAAATCCTTCATGTCCTGCCGCTCGACGATCATATCAATCATGCCGTGCGCTAATAAGAATTCTGACCGTTGAAAACCTGCTGGTAATTTCTGGCGAATGGTCTGCTCCACGACCCTCGGACCCGCAAACCCAATTAACGCCTTTGGTTCCGCAATAATAATATCACCAACCCCAGCGAAAGAGGCCATGATACCACCCATGGTGGGATTAGTCAACACGGATACGTATAAAAGTCCAGCCTCGCTATGGCGGTTAAGCGCCGCGCATGTCTTGGCCATCTGCATAAGCGAAATACACCCTTCATACATCCGCGCCCCGCCGCCGGATCCTGAGACAATGATCACCGGCAACTGATGTTTGGTTGCGTATTCAACTGCCCGGGCAATTTTCTCGCCTACAACCGATCCCATCGATCCCATGATAAAACGCGAATCCGTCACGACCAATACAGCCTTTTTCCCGTCAATAGCCCCACATCCAGTTATCACCGCATCAACTAATTCCGTTAATTCCTGATCCGCTTTTAATTTATCAACGTAGGTCTTAGGCCCCTTAAAATTAAGCGGGTCGCCGGACTTCATTTTAGCGTCAAACTCATCAAAGGTTCCTTCATCAATTAAATGTTCAACGCGTTCACGCGCCGTCAACCCCAAATGAAAACCACATTTAGGACAAACATTCCAGTTATTCTTAAGCTCCTTGGAATACGCCGGCGATTCACATCCCGGGCATTTTGTCCATATGCCGACGGGGATCTCTTTACGCTTGACTTTAATGAAGGTATAATTGCTTTTGCCGAATAAGGACATATTAAATTGATTATTGAAATTTATACATCGTTAAACCTGAGAGCACCTTGGGATAAAAATAGGTCGTCTTAGGCGGCATACGCTCATCGTTTAAGGCAATAGTCTTTAACTGCTTAATTAAGACAGGATTTAAAATAAAACCAGCGTCGGCCTTGCCTTCATCGACAAAAGACATGACCTCAGAGGGATCCTTGGAATAAATGATATCTTCACTGGCGACGCCTACTTGATCAAAAATAAAAGCCTTTAAGATGGCCGCATCAAGGCTCTTATAATCTTTCGATCCTTCATGCACCACCTTATCAATCAAGGTCTTGCTTTTCAAACGCAATAAATACATGCCGCTTTTATTGTATAAGCCAAAGGCATGCTCGTTCTGGCCAGCCCGCGCCAGAAGAACCAATAAATCCGTCTTGGACTTGATCTTATCAATGCGGAAATACTGCTCTAATAAGTTAACACTGATGGTGAATTTCTTGACGATACGGTGAATTGGAAAAATCTGCAGGTCTTTTGAATCCATATTGGTCAGATAGGTCATGACAAAATTGTAACCTTCCTTGCCCGTTGAATTCTTGGATTTCTTTAAATAATCCTTGCGGATTTGGTTGGACACTTCAAAACGGTGGTGACCGTCGCAAATAAACAGGTTCTGGCCATCGATCAGATTAACA
>CAZCHB010000019.1:5950-10498 GCA_964498235.1 uncultured Planctomycetales bacterium | reverse complement strand
TGCTCTATTTTAGCCGGGTCATCAAGACGCCAAATCATATGCTTGACCTTGTCTTGGTCCACCGCCTCAAGGTATGGTTTCTGGCTGGCTAATTCTTTTAAAAATATTTTCTCTACTAAATTGGATTTATCGGAATACCCAACAAATATTGAACTTAAGTCCGTCTTTAAGGCGCTCCATAAAACATGCCGGTCAGTCTTAGCCGCGGAATGCGTGTGTTCATGAGGCAAAATCTTAACCCCGGAATCATCACCTAGGTTAAGAAGTGCTAAAAAGCCGGTACGGGTGTATTTTTGACCTAGATATTTGTAATCCTGCTTATAAAAATAGATACAGGGCGTCTCATCTTGAATTAAAATACCTTTTTTCAGCCATTCTTCATAGGTTTTCTGCGCGCGCGTATACTTATTGTCTTTGGCCGTGTCCTTAGGCGTTTCTTTAGCTAATTCAAGACGGATAAAATTATGCGGATTCTGCTTATAATAACCATCCTGCTGTTCTTTTGAAATGACATCATAGGGCGGACAGATGACATCCGAAAGGTCTTCAACTTTTTCTTTATTGTAGAAAACGGCTTGAAACGGCTTAATTGCTGACATGAATCATCCTTTGCTAACGCATTATAACAATAGAAGTTAAACGCCTGGCTTAATTTGACTATTTAAAGAATCTTTATCTTAACAGAATCTTAATCAGAATGGAATTGGAATTTTTGGATTAAAAATCTATAGCTGTTTGGAGGTTTTCGATAGGCATTATCTGATAAATATGCGGGCTTAAATTACCAATATCCTCCAGCTTGATATGTTGGGACATGGCCTTATCAATTGTCATTTGAACACCTAACCCTTCCTTCTTAACGGTTAGCTGTGTTCTTGAAGCATCTAAACTGAGTCCTCCATAATCTGACGCATTCATGGCTGGACTAATGGATTTATTTAAAGTGTAAAGGATTTCCAGTACATCTGTTAATTTATCCCTAAGTTTACCCCTCTCTCTTGCTTCAAAAGGCTGATCAATATTGCCCAAATCCCTAATAATATCCCTTGCATGGGCAATAAGCCGTTCTTTTGAAATTTCAGGGCTAAAACTTCCTTCAATCTTCCTAATAAATGCTTGATAATCTATAGCATCAGGAATTCCGCGCTGTCTCATCACTCTTAATACCAACCTTTCAAGGCGAGCAATCCCAGTCTTAGTGAGCGATTTATTTAATTTAGCCATCTCTTCTGCCAGATGTTGTTTATACACAAAATAATCATCTGGTTTTGCTTGATTTATAATGCTCTTAAAGATCCCCTCTGCCTGCTCTTGATCTTTTAACAGCAGATCAACAAAGAAAACCAAAAAATCTGATCGTGATAACTTAACCTCACCTCCTTGCAGAGATTGTACGATAACTTCTTGAGGATATGGATTTGGATATCGATCAGCTCTTGGAAAAGCTAAACGGTATTGATTAATTTCATCCCTAGATTGGGCAATCTGGATAGTAAATGTTTTAATGGTTGTCCGTCCATCAAAAAAAAGTTTCTCAAATGCATCCTTCATTTTAGTATCTATTACCTTAATCTTAGCTAAATACCCATCCTCAATCTCAAAATCTTCCCTGCCATTTTCAATTGGATCAAATCCCGCAAAAGAACCTAATATTCTCCCCTTACTCAGTTGAGCATTTAAGACAATAAATAGCCGCCGCGCTGTTTCTGGACTTTCATCTAAGATATCCGCAAATAGCATTACAAAATCTTCATAGGTAAAAAAATACCAGCCGCCAACAAAGTACCCAATCTGGATTGTTGCATTGGAATTGGGTGACGGACGGCCGTACTGCTCTAATGGAATCTTTTGTCCATCCGGCTGTTTATTCTGATCATATAAATAAAACCCGCTATCGCTCCTGCCCAAGGCTGCACCCAAATCCCTTATAAGCTCATACGATATTAAAAAATCCCTATGCTTTCTAATCCTCCTTTCCGCCGCATCAAGCGCCTCTTCACTTATTTGCTTGAAAGACGCAACATTCATTGCCGGATCACCGGGAATCAGCCGAACACTTAATTTCATTGCTGACTTTCCGCGGGTAACTCCCGGCGAAGAAACCATAGAAAAATTAACGGCCGATCCTGGAATAAATCCTCCAGAAAAATATTTTTGTACTTGTACTTTCCCGTTAGGTGCATTTGCATCTTTAACAAGATTAAAAACCCCTTTCTTATAAGCCTTAAGATACTGCTGATAAATCTCCTCTTTAACATTCTTATCTTTTATTTCAATCCCCGAAATTCTAGATTGATCCGAATAGACTTGATTAAGCAAAGCTTTCTTTAAATTCTTCTTATACCAGCTGGCTAAAATAATGGAATTGCAAATCTGGCGGAGATTAGCGAAATTCTTGCCGGTATTGACTTCGCGCTCGAGTTCAGGAAGGATAATGTCGCGGATCACTTGCGATGCAGTAGCATGAGAGGGTCCTGCCGCTGCGGCACCTCGTCCGTCCTCGTCCCGACTAGAAACGTCGGGACTGCGGGCGGTCAAGGGCTCCGCCTTCGCGTCACCCGCACGCTTATTTTTCTGTGTCGCTAAGTAATCTTCCTCTAACATCACCTTCAAATGACAATCGACGACAAAGGCGCTTTGATTATGCTCAAAAACTTCCGCTTTATCGGCCATAATCCAGACTTTATTAAAAATATTCTGTGGTATCTTGACGTCCTTGCCATAAAGCTCCTGGGATTTACTGTAGATGCTTTCCCAAAATCTTTTACCTAAGCCGCTTTCCGGATATATTAATGAAGCAGTAATTTGTTTAAGAATATAATCTTGGGCTAATAAATCTCGGCCCATATCGGTTTGGCCAAGTGCATTTGGCACAATTCTATCTTTTTCATACGGAGATAAATTGACCCAAAGGTCTTTCCCAGGGATAGCTAGGGAAGCTAAAAAATATTTAATAAGTTTTTGACCTTCATCTTTCAGCGCTTGGCCATGCAGTTTTTCTTGCCCGATATCAACGATGAAATCAAATAAGAAAGGATTATCTTGATGGACGGTAACGCCTTTTATGATGGCTGGCTGATACGCTGGGCTTAAGGCCACCATGGTACCAGGCTTAGGCAGAATAACTAATTCAGTAGCACGGGCTTCAGGCAAAGGCCCAAAACATGAAATAAAGAAGACTAAAAGAGAGATTTGTTTTAATGCCGTCTGGATCATATGGTAAAGCATACCATATAATTATGCTAAAAACACATCTAGGGCTTTTTGAAGACACTGCAATCTATTGTGAATTATTGACTTACGCGCATATTAAAAAATATATTTTAAATTTAGCGCTTTATTTCATATTTTAAATGAAATCGTGAAGATCAATGACAGGCACAACTGCCGCCACAGGGGCCTGCGGGTTTTGCGGCTGGGACGGGCTTTGCCTTAGAAGCTGATGGAGTCTTTTTTTTATAATCAGTTTCATAGAAACCCGAACCTTTAAATATCATGCCAGAACCGCCGCCGATTAAACGCTCAAGTTTCTTCTTGCCGCATTTAGGGCATTTGGTTAATTTAGGATCCGTCATGCTCTGCAATTCTTCAAATTCATGACCGCAGGCTGAACATTCATATTGGTATGTTGGCATAAGTGAGAACCTGACTTACGTAGCCCGTTTAAATTGTTAGTCTGTTCACGTCAGTCGACAGACATCATTGCTTACAGACTGACAATTTGGGCGTACGTCAAGTCAGCCTGTTCGAACTTATATCGATTTTACGGCGACCTAGCCGGAAAATCGATTTCCTCAAAATTATTTAAACGCCTTCTTCAATTTATCCTTCAACGACTTGCCGTTTCCCTCACCTGACTCTTGCGCGAATTCCTCTAAAAGACTGCGCTGACGGCTATTTAAATGTTCAGGAACGCCCAACATCACGCGCACATACAAATCACCTTGCTCATTGTGGTGAACATCGGGCATGCCATGTCCTCGCAGGCGAAAAACCTTACCGCTTTGGGTACCTGCGGGGATCTTCATTTCTACTTTTTCTTTTAAGCTATCAATATTAACATCACCGCCAAGCGCTGCTTTATAAAAGGGCACATTTAAATCCGTCGACAAATCATTGCCTTGGCGGTGAAAAACAGCATGCTCTTTAACCTTGATAAAAAGATACAAATCTCCATTACCTGCGGGACCTGCCTCGCCTTCACTGCGCACCCGTAGCTGTGAATCATTATTGACGCCCGCGGGAATTTTAATCTCAACGGTACGCATAACACGGGTTAATCCCTGACCTGAACATTCCCCGCATTTCTCAGTAATGATTTTTCCCGTGCCCTTACACTGGCCGCACGTTTGCGCCATGCGGAAAAACCCGCTACTCATCACCACCTGTCCTTGGCCCTTGCACTGCGGACAGGTCTTTAATGACTTGCCGTCCTTAGCGCCGGTGCCATCGCATTTGCGGCAATGGTCATAACGGGGAAATTTTATTTCCTTCTTAATGCCTGAATAAGCTTCTTCAAGAGTAATCTCTGTTTCATACTGAATATCA
>CAZCHB010000019.1:249-5940 GCA_964498235.1 uncultured Planctomycetales bacterium | reverse complement strand
GAACGCGCTTGTCCACGGCCGCCGCCTTCAAATTGCTGGCCGAACATGCGGCCTAAAATATCACCTAGATCAACATCGCCTCCAAAAACATTTGAGAAATCAGCGCCGCGGAAAATATCTTCCGACGTATAATTCTGGTCAATCCCCTGATGACCGTATTGGTCGTACAGTTCTTTTTTCTTAGGGTCCGAAAGGACACCGTAGGCTTCAGAAATCTCTTTAAATTTCTCCTCAGCGGCTTTCTTCTCGGATTCTTGCACACGGTCAGGGTGATACTTAAGCGCCAAGGAACGGTACGCCTTTTTAATATCCACCAGCGACGACCCTTTTGGCACACCTAGTATTTCGTAGTAATCTTTTTTCATCCTAATCCTAATGTTTAAAGCTTTTGTAGAAATTTTAAAGGTGACTGTTGTCCCGACAATCTTCGACGCCCCTGCCTGCCGGCAGGCAGGGAGTTAGGAACACAGTCCCGAAGGGACGTTATGTTCCTAGACATCCCAGAAAAGATTGGCGGTTAACAGACAACCGGAGCCGACTACAAATTTCTACAAAAGCTTTACTGCGTTATGATTTATCGCTAGATGCTTTAAAATCAGCATCGATAACATCATCTTTCTTTGCTTGCCCGCCTTGATCACCAGCTGGCTGTTCGCCTTGCGCAGTAGCATGCTCTGCTTGAGCACCAGGCTGAGCTTGTGCGGCGGTGGCCTTGTAAGCTTCTTCAGCTAATTTGTGGCTGGCTTTTTGCAAAGATTCCGTCGCGGCTTTGATCTTATCCGCGTTCTTTTCAGCGACAGCCGCTTTAAGCGCAGCCAATTCTTTTTCGGTTGCGGCCTTATCCTCGGCAGAAACTTTATCACCGTAATCTTTAAGCGCTTTTTCAGTCGAGTAGACTAATGTGTTTGCTTGGTTTAACAACTCTGCTTCTTCACGGCGCTTTTTGTCTTCTTCGGCGAACTTCTCCGCTTCCTGGACCATTTTCTTGATTTCATCTTCGGATAATTTGGTCTTAGCGGTAATTTGCATCTTCTGCTCCTTACCTGTTGCTTTATCCTTAGCCCCAACATGCACAATCCCGTTGGTGTCAATATCGAATGTGACTTCGATCTGGGGGACGCCGCGCGGTGCAGGCGGAATACCGACTAAATCAAAACGGCCAAGTTCGGTATTATCATTGGCCATCTGGCGCTCACCTTGCAATACACGGATGGTCACAGCTGTCTGATTTTCTTCAGCCGTCGAAAAAATTTGACTCTTCTTTGAAGGGATGGTCGTGTTGCGCTCAATTAACTTTGTAAAAACACCGCCCATGGTTTCGATCCCTAATGATAAAGGAGTCACATCCAAGAGTAAAACTTCTTTCGCCTCTCCTGTGATAATAGCTCCTTGAACCGCGGCTCCCAAGGCCACGCACTCCATGGGATCAATCCCGCGTTCAATCTTTTGGCCGACTTCATTCTCCAAGAATGACTGCACAACCGGCATGCGGGTTGGTCCGCCGACTAACACAACACGGTCAATCTTAACGTCTTCACCTAATTTAGCTGAGGCATCCTTAATGGCTTGACGCACAGGTCCCTTGCAGCGCTCAACTAATGGGCCGACCAAGCTTTCTAATTTTGAACGTTCAATCTTGATATTCAAGTGTTTCGGGCCGGTCGCATCAGCCGTAATATAAGGCAGGTTGACTTCCGTCGAAATTGTACTGGAAAGTTCGACCTTTGCTTTTTCCGCCGCTTCACGCAGACGCTGGAATGACATCTTGTCATTACGCAGATCAACGCCGGATTCTTTCTTGAATTCACTAATGACATAATCAATCAGGGCATTGTCCATGTCTGTCCCGCCTAATTGATTGTCTCCTGAAGTGGATAATACTTCAAAGGTCGCGGCCTTGTTCGCTTCGTCCCAGCCCATTTCAAGGATGGTCACATCAAGCGTTCCCCCGCCTAAGTCAAAGACCATGATCTTCTGTTCCTTACCTGCTTTATCCAATCCATAGGCTAAACAGGCCGCGGTTGGTTCATTGATAATCCGAAGCACTTTAAGGCCGGCAATTTCCCCCGCATCCTTGGTGGCTTGACGCTGGTTATCATTAAAATACGCAGGGACGGTGATGACAACTTCTTCAACCTTGTCGCCTAGAAATTTCTCTGCATCAGATTTAATCTTCTGCAGTATAAAAGATGATATTTGCTGGGGCGTATATTGTTTGCCCTGAACGCTAAATTTAAAATCTGTCCCCATCTTGCGCTTTGCCGCGTAAATCGTTCCTTCCGAATTTATCGGCGCTTGACGGCGGGCTGGTTCACCAACGAGCAATTGCCCGTCCTTAGTGAAAGCCACAAATGACGGAAATGCCTTACCGGATGCGACCCCTGCCCCTTCAGCTGATGGGATAATCACCGGACGGCCGCCTTCCATGACTGCAGCGGCTGAATTTGATGTCCCTAAATCGATTCCTATAACTCTTGCCATAATCTCATCTCCTGGTTTTCTATCGCAACTGCGATGCTTATTAATATATTTGCCCAATACGGGCGGGAGAACCCACCCCTACGTTGTATTCTTTGCAACTTTAACCTTCGCGGTGCGCACGATGCGGCCGGCTAAAGTGTATCCTTTCTGAAACTCTTCAATAATATGACCATCCGGATGTTCTGTTGTTTCAAACTGCAATAGCGGTTCATGCATGTTTGGATCATATAACTTACCGACGGATTCAATATGCTTCACATCATAATTGGTCATAAGCTCAGTCATGTTTTTATACACCATTTCCAAGCCCTTCACTAGATTCGCATCACTGGCCTCATTTGCTTTAAACGCGGCCAAAGAACGCTCAAGATCATCGTAAATCTTTAATAATTCAACGATCACTTCTTCATGCGCGTACTTGATGATATCCGCCCGCTCACGCTCTTGACGCTTGCGCATATTATCAAACTCAGCCAGAAGGCGAAGGTATTTATCTTTTTCTGCGGATAATTGTTCCGTTAGCACCTGCAGTTGATTATCAGCCGGTGCGGCCTTTTCTCCTTCAGGCAAAACTACCGCATCAGGCTGTTGAACGTTCTCGTCCATAAGCTTACATATTCCTTATTTACTTATAAGTTCGGAAATATATTCAAGGGCAGAAACCACCCGGTCATACTGCATCCGCGTGGGGCCAAGCACCGCGATACGTCCGTTGACGCCATTGCTTTCAAAACTTGAAACCGCCATCGAACATGTTTCCATTTCTTTCAAGGCCATTTCATGGCCGATATAGATCCCAATACGCTTGTCCAAATCACGGTTAATCAACGCAAGTAATCGTTCTTTTTCCTCGAGAATACGCAAAATAGCTTGGATTTTCAAAATGTCCGCTTGTTCAGGATAACCCACCACATAGCTGGTGCCTTTTAAAATAATCTTACTATCCCAGCCATCAATCGAAACAATGGTCGTATAATGGGTCAGATCAGAAATTGCCTGAGACGTTTTCTCCATCAATGTCTCTAATTGATGACGGTAGCGCTTGCATTCAGCAACGATATGGCGCTTTTCTTCTTCCAAAAGATCGATTTCATTCATTAAATGATCAACATAATAGCGATAACCTTGAACTGTCGGCACCCGGCCTGCCGAGGTATGCGGATGAGTTAAATACCCCTCTTCCTCAAGCTCAGCTAGGATATTCCGCACAGTTGCCGGCGATACATCAAGCTTGTAAGTATCAGTAATTCCAACAGATCCAACCGGCGCAACCGTCTTGATATACTGACTGACAACAATCGCTAAAATCCGGTCTTTTCTCTCTTGAAAATCTGTTTTACCCATATTCTTGCCCCATGCCCTCTTGAGAATTAGCACTCTCAATGTTTATCTGCTAAAAGTATAACAAATAAATTTATTTTGTCAAGGGGTGTCGTTATAGTATTGCGTATTCAATTATCGTGACGGATGGTAGTAAATCTGCTCCATGAGCAGTTTACCATTTTGGTCGTATTGACGGTGGTAGCGGATGACATTGTCTTTAAATTCATCTTCAGCGCGTATGCGGCCTTGATTATCGTAGGTCTTAAATATACCCTGACGCCGTCCTTTCATAAATGTCCCTTCATTGCGCACCTTGCCGTTAATATGGTATTCGTAAGCAATGCCTTCTTTTAAATCATTCACAACCTTAGCTTCAAGCTTAAGCTCGCCTGTATCATAAAATTCCCTCCAATGCTCGTCATTCTTTTTACCATTACTATAATTGACCTTACTGAGCACATTGCCGTTGGAATAAAAATTTGTAACAAGCCCGTCCCATTGGTCATTCGTTAAATTACCCTGACGGGAAATTTGCCCCGTTGGGTAGAACTCACTACCGAGACCATTGCGTATACCATTAACTACCTGATACGCGCCCTTCACGCGGCCATTGGGGTGATATTCACGAACAAGCCCATTTTGCGCGCCGTCTTTGTATTCGTATTCACGGAATAAGGCGCCGGTCTCAGGAAAAAATTGCTTGGTAATACCCTGCTCCTTGCCCCAATTAAAATGCCTTTCCCACGTTGGTCGGCCGAGTTCATCATATTCCTTTGTCAATCCATCCTGAACGCCTTTATTGTATTCAATCTCAGCTTGAATTTTTCCGCTCTTATAATAGAGCGTCGACGTCCCATTCCTGACGCCGTCGCTATACATCTCTTTAATCTTTAGCACGCCATCCGGCCAATATCCCATGACGGTGCCGTCTAATTTTCCATGCAGGTACGCCCCTGTCCCTTCAATACGCCCATCGGGATAAAAGGTACGGAAAAGCCCGTTAAGTTCATTCATCTGGTATTGTACGGTGCGGCGTAACTGGCCTTGCTCGTTAAATTCCTTATAAAAACCATCCTTGATTGGTTCTGCGGCAAACAGAAATGGAGGGAAGAATAAAAGAGTGGCTAATAAACATGCGGTACGCATAGATTTAATTTAGCCACTCTTTGCCCTTAAGTCAAAACAAAAATGAGCTTTACTTAACTTGTATTTTTTGACCAGCGGGCTTATCCGCCTTCACTTCACGGCCTACCTTAATGGTCAATACACCGTTGGTATATTGCGCATCGACAAGGTCGGTCTTCGCATCTTTAGGCAAGGGAATCGCGCGCATGAAATGGCCAAAAGAACGTTCATGGCGGTATATCTTCCCTCCCTCATCTTTTTCTTGAGTTTCAGACTTACGTTCTCCTGAAATAATCAAATTCTGGTTCTCAACCTTAACCTCGATGTTATCTTTGTCCATGCCGGGAATATCCATGGTAATAACATATTGATTACCGGCTTCCTTGATATCAATATGCGGATCATACGCGGAACTTAACATCATCGGCCCCATCATGCGGCTCATGGCCCTCTGCATCATGTTCATCTGCGCGAATGGATCCCAATCGTCGTCAAATGCATCAGCCTCATAGTTCTTTTGGTGTTCTAACTGCGCAATGCGCGCATTTAATCTTGCAATCTGCTCTTTTAATTGTTCAGTTTCGCCTTGTCCTTTAACTTCTGCCTTTTGCTGGGCGCACGAAGCGCGGTTAAAAGCAAAAATTCCCAAAACCACTAATACCACTGCTACAGCCCATACCATCTTTTTGTCGTTCATATTTCCCCTCCTTGAAGAAAATATTATTGAAATTCGTAGATGATTTTCCTTCCGAAACTTTTCCT
>CAZCHB010000019.1:0-239 GCA_964498235.1 uncultured Planctomycetales bacterium | reverse complement strand
TAAACAGTCCGTATGCGTGCCATGTGCATGCGGATTGAAGAAAATATTATTGAACATTGAATACAAGGTCGTCGCCGCCAGCATCGACCGTAACATCCTGGCCTTCTTTTAATTCTCCCTGCAATAAGCGTAACGCAATCGGGTCTTGCAATAAACGCTGAATCACCCTTTTTAACGGACGGGCGCCATAAATTGGGTCATACCCCAAACGACCTAACACATCCTTGGCTTTGCTCGTT
>CAZCHB010000018.1:6691-16394 GCA_964498235.1 uncultured Planctomycetales bacterium | reverse complement strand
CGGCGGTTACGTAGTTTATATCCATACATTAATTGCGGGTCACGGCAAAATGTGCAGGCATTGTTGCAGCCGCGGCCTGTAATTAGTGTTAAGAAGGGAAATTTTTTTCCTCCGTCAGGATACCATTCCGGCTGGATCAGCTGCCATGCAGGAAAAGGCAGCTCGTTAACGTCAATGTCAGGGCGGGGCATGTTTTTTATGACCTTGCTGTCTTTGATCCAGCAAAGCCCGAGATTTTTTTCATCAGCAACGCCGTTAGCTAAATCACGAAGGGTATAGTCATATTCCCGGGGCAAAATATAATCTACAACATCACGTCCTATTTCAAATGTATTGTCTACTTCAGCAGTAGCATGTTGGCCGACAAAAACAACCTTGCAGTTTGTTTTATTTTTGATTTTACGGGCTTGTTCAATATCTGAATAGATCGATGGAGTGGTGACATGCATTACTAAAATATTAGGTTTCAGATTTACCGTTGTGTCAATAGATTCGGCTTCTGAGAAATTACGGGCAGCTGCTTCAACATAATGTGTTTCATGGCCGGCATCAATTAAGACTTGAGCGGCGGTTAATAGGTATTCCGGGTGGCGTTGTACGCGTCCGCGGGATTTTGCCGCCCATCGGGCGACGCGGACAAAATTATCACCGAAAGAAGGATTTAGAATGACTACTTTCATATTTGAAAGCTCCGTACAAGGGGTAGTGGTTTAAAGTACACAGGTATACTATATGCAGTCAAAGAAAGGTGCAATAAATATTTAAGATTTATCTCGTTGTCATAGGGGATTTAAAGGGGTAAGATAAAACCTATGACGAAATTATATCTAGTGCCAAACCAAATTGCTGATAATGCGTCCTCTTATTTTAAAAAGGATGATGTTTCCATGATATCTTCATTAAGATTGTTTTTTGTTGAGGAGCCAAAATCTGCGCGCCGTTTGTTGAAACAATTAAATCCAAACTTTGCATTATCTGAATGCCGTTTTTTAGATTTAAACGAACATACCAAACCTCAAACAATTAATCAGTATTCTAAAATGCTAAAATCTGAGCATGCTGGGATTATTGCTGAATCTGGTTGTCCTTGCGTGGCTGACCCTGGCGCTGATCTTGTCCTATTAGCGCATCAACAGAATGTTGAAATTATCCCGTTGGTGGGGCCGTCGTCAATCCTGTTGGCTTTTATGGCTAGCGGTTTAGGCGGGCAGAATTTCGCTTTTAATGGGTATTTGCCAAAGGTAGAAATTGAGCGGGTTGGTAAGATTAAGCAATTCGAACAGCGTTCCCTTAAGGAAGGGCAGACCCAAATGATCATGGAGCCGCCATACCGCAATCAACAGATTTTTAATGAATTGCTGAATGTTTTAAGTCCGCAGACACAGTTATCGGTGGCGTGGGATTTGACAGGTCAGGAACAATGTATTAAAACCAAGACAGTTGCCCAATGGCAAAAGTTGAATATCCAATTGCCGAAGCTGCCGGCTTTGTTTATACTAAAAGGATAATAATTATACAATCATTAGATAGGAGTGCTTATGGCAGTTTTTAATAAGAAAGCAGTCGAGAAAACATTAACTGTTAAATCTTCCAAGTATACAGTCTATTCCCTGCCAAAATTTGCAAAGTTGGTCAATAAAGATTTAAGTAAATTGCCGATTTCGATTCGTATCCTTCTCGAATCTGCTTTACGTAATTTTGATAATTATCAAGTTACTGAAAAAGACATTAACACTATCCTTAATTGGAAGCCTAATGAACGCAAGGATGAGATTGCCTTTAAGCCCGGACGTGTCGTTCTGCAGGATTTTACGGGTGTTCCCTGCGTTGTTGACATGGCGGCCATGCGTGATGCGATGAAAAAACTAGGCGGTGATATCACCAAGATTAATCCTCAAGTACAATGTGATTTGGTTATTGACCATTCGGTGCAGGTGGATGCATTTGGCACCAAGGAAGCCTTAGGTGAGAATGTGAAACTTGAATTTGAACGTAATCAGGAGCGATATGAATTTTTAAAATGGGGACAAAGTGCCTTACAAAATTTTCGTGTTGTTCCTCCAGCGACGGGGATTGTTCACCAAGTTAATCTTGAATATTTAGCAAAGACTGTTTTAAAAAAGAAGGTGGGAAAAGAAAACGTGGCTTATCCCGATAGCTGTGTGGGAACCGATTCACATACTACCATGATTAATGGGCTTGGTGTTGTGGGCTGGGGCGTTGGCGGGATTGAAGCTGAGTCTGTCATGCTGGGCGAACCGATTTATATGCTTTTGCCTGAAGTTGTTGGATTTAAAGTCATGGGGAAATTGCCTGACGGTGTGACAGCCACTGATTTGGTTTTAACGGTCACCCAGATGCTACGTAAAAAAGGCGTGGTTGAGAAATTTGTGGAATTCTTTGGCGAAGGCTTGCAGCATTTGTCCTTGCCTGACCGCGCCACGATTTCAAATATGGCGCCTGAGTACGGGGCTACCATCGGATTATTTCCCGTTGATGATGAAACGTTAAATTACCTGCGCATTTCTGGGCGTAGTGCTGCGGAAGTGGATTTGGTTGAGAAATACTATAAAGAACAAGGTTTATTCCATACCGCAAAAACACCGCATGCACAGTACAGCGATTTACTGGAATTAGATTTATCGACGGTAGAGCCTTCTTTGGCGGGGCCCAAGCGTCCCCAAGACAGGGTGGCGCTCAAGGATTTAAAGTCTAATTTCCGTTCCTCCCTATTAGGCGACATTAAAGCGCGCGGCTATGGTTTAGCCGAGGCTGATTTGACCCGTACTATAAATGTCACCAATGGGACAACTGAAAAGATTGGCCATGGGGCAGTCGTCATTGCTGCCATCACCAGCTGTACCAACACGTCAAACCCGTCGGTATTAATCGGCGCTGGTTTGGTTGCCAAAAAGGCGGTTGAAAAAGGTTTGACGAGCCATGGTTATGTGAAGACATCCTTTGCGCCAGGGTCTCAAGTGGTGTTGGATTATCTCAAAGGCGCGGGGCTCATGAAGTATTTAGAGAAACTAGGTTTTAATATCGTGGGTTATGGCTGTACCACTTGTATTGGAAATTCCGGGCCCTTGCCAGAGTCTGTTGCAAAGGCAGTCACTGATGGTAATTTAATTGCTGCGGCTGTTTTGTCTGGAAATAGAAATTTTGAAGGCCGGGTCAATCCCCATGCCAAGGCCAATTTCTTGGCCAGCCCGCCATTGGTTGTAGCCTATGCCTTAGCCGGACGGGTGGATGTGGATTTGACCACGGAGCCGATCGGCCATGATAAAAAAGGCAAGGCTGTGTATTTGAAAGACATTTGGCCGACCCAGAAAGAAATCAATGTTCTTGCCAAGAAATTTGTCAAGGCCAGCATTTTTAAAAACCGTTATAAAAATGTGGACAAGGGGAACAAGAATTGGAATGCCATTAAGTCAACCAAATCGGATTTATTCAATTGGGATGATAACAGTACCTATATTCAGAATCCGCCGTACTTTACCGGCATGAAAGCGACACCCGAGCCGATTAAAACAATCACTGGTGCAAGGTGTTTGGTTATGGTGGGTGATTCGATTACAACGGATCATATTTCTCCAGCCGGTGCTATCGCCAAGGATTCACCCGCTGGAAAATTTCTTCAAGAAAACGGTGTTGCGCCTAAGGATTTTAATCAATACGGGGCCCGTCGTGGGAATGACCGTGTCATGACTAGAGGGACCTTTGCGAATATCCGCTTGCGTAATTTAACGGCACCAGGCACTGAAGGGCCATGGACAACCTATTGGCCAAATAATGAAAAAATGTTCATATATGATGCCGCGATGAAATATAAAGAATCCAAAACGCCGCTTGTTGTCTTGGCGGGCAAGGAATACGGGACTGGTTCTTCCAGAGACTGGGCCGCAAAGGGGACAACCTTGCTTGGCGTAAAAGCTGTTATCGCTGAAAGCTTCGAACGCATTCACCGCAGTAATTTAGTGGGGATGGGTGTACTGCCATGCCAATTTAAAGATGGTGCAAATGCGGCGTCGCTTGGGCTAAAAGGGGATGAAAGTTTTGATTTTGTCGACTTAAACGACAGCTTAAAATCACGTCAAGAGTTGACCGTCAAGGCTAAAAGCCCTGACGGTTCCTCAAAAGAGTTTAAGGTTTTATCCCGGGTGGATACGCCCGTTGAAGTCGATTATTTAAGAAACGGCGGTATTTTACATACGGTATTACGTAAATTAAGTAGGTAAAGGATGCTATGAAATTACTTTATACTAAACGCTCTCCATATGCACGTAAGGTTAGGGTTCTAGCGTTAGAAAAAGGGATTAGCTTGGATTTAATAGATGAAGATCTTGCCAAAAAATCTCAGTTATTATTAGATAAAAATCCTCTGGGAAAGGTTCCTACCCTGATTTTGGATGATGAGAGTGCTATTTATGACAGTGTTGTGATTTGCCAGTATCTCGATGGGTTAAATAATAAGCCGCCTATGATTCCCGCAACAGGACATGCCCGCTATGAGGTGCTTAAATGGGAAGCGTTGGCTGATGATATGGTGACAACGGCCATCCATGTCTATATGGAAAAAATCCGTCATCCGCAAGATTTTCATGTGAAATTTATTGAAACGGGCGAAGGATCAATTACCAAAGCCTACGCGGTTATAGAAGCTCATTTAAATGAATTAAAACAATTTAATCTAGCTTCGGTGGCCATTGCTTCAGCTATAGGCTACATCCACTTTCGTTTACCGCACCTTGCTGTTAAGGGTAAGTTAGCTGAATGGTTCAATGAAATATCAAAACGCCCCAGCATGGCGCAAACCTTACCGGTGGCATAATGGCACGGCGTAAATTGGATTTTAAAAGATCTCAACCTGTCCTTCTTCCCAATGGGCGCACGATAAAGATTTCCTATATCAACCATCCAGGTGCTGTCATTATTGCACCTTTCATAAGTTCCGATAAGATTGTATTCATGCGTCAGTTCCGTCCGGCCTTAAAGAAATATATCTATGAATTACCGGCGGGGACATTAGACCCTGATGAATCTTTAACTAGCTGTGCTAAACGTGAGTTGATTGAAGAAACAGGATTGCGGGCTAAAAAAATGACCAAGGTTGGTCAGATTTATCCTGTGCCTGGTTACTCAACTGAAATTATTTATGTTTACAAAGCTGAAGGATTAACGCAGGGTATAGCTGAACCTGAAGTATATGAAGTGATTGAAAATATCATTATGACCAAGGAAGAAGTAAAGAAATTATTTAAGGATGGAAAATTACAGGATGCAAAAAGTATTTGCGCGTTAACCTTTTGCGGCTGGCTGTAAATGTTTAAAGATAATACATTTTTAAAGAATTATGGTTTTTCTTTTCTCCTGCTGGCCTCTATTGCTGTTGGTTCTCTCCTGGGTTTTATTCTTAAACAAAATGCTGTAATTGTTAAACCATTTGGCGATATTTTTTTAAATTTATTATTTGCTGTTGTGGTTCCGTTAGTATTTTTTTCTATTTCATCGGCTGTAGCTTCCATGTCTGATGGTCAGCGACTTGGACGTATATTAGGGTGGATGATGTTGGTGTTTACGGTGACAGGAGCCATTGCGTCGTTATTAATGATTTTTGTAGTTAAAATTTTCCCTCCTGCGGCAGGTATTCAAATTCAATTAACAGGCGCTGCTTCAGCTGAGCATATGCAGTGGCAGGGTTTGCTGGTTAAAACATTAACAGTCACAGATTTTGCTGACTTATTTCTAAAGAAGAATATGTTAGCGTTAATCATTTTTTCCTTACTGGTTGGATTGGCAGCAATGTCCTGCGGCTCCAAGGCTAAGGCTTTTAGAGAATTCTTATTTGCAGGCAATGAAGTTGTTTCTAAAATGATTAGTTTTATCATGTATTACGCGCCTATTGGATTGGCGGCCTATTTTGCATATCTAGTTGGTGTTTTTGGCCCCCAATTATTAGGCAGTTATCTGCAGGCGATGCTGATTTATTATCCGGCTGCTATCTTTTATTTTGCCGCGTTCTTTTCGTTATACGCATTTATAGCTGCCGGCCAAAAAGGTGTGAAAGTATTTTGGCTGAATATTATTCCGGTTTCATTAACAGCTCTTGCCACTGGCAGCAGTTTGGCGTCGGTTCCGGTTAATTTAGAAGCGGCCAAAAAAATTGGCGTCACAGAAGATATTCGGGAAGTTGTGATTCCTATTGGTGCGACAATTCATATGGATGGATCCTGTTTGTCAGCGGTGCTGAAAATCGCGGTACTGTTTAGTGTTTTTCATATGGATTTTTCAGGTATTAATACGATTGTTATTGCGGTTGGTATCGCCTTGCTTAGCGGAACAGTGATGAGTGGGATACCAGGCGGTGGATTTCTGGGTGAATTGATGATTGTCACTATGTATGGTTTTCCTATGGAGGCACTGCCGATTATTTCCATGATTGGCATCTTGGTTGACCCGCCTGCCACCATGATTAATTCAGTTGGTGATAATGTGTCCAGTATGTTAGTCGCGCGGGCTATTGGCGGTAAAAGCTGGATGAATCAACATGCTCAAACTTAATTTATCATTACTGCTTCTTGCTGTATTATCCGGATGCGCTTTTGTTGTTCCAGAATCCATTCAATCATTAAGTGCAGACCACGCCCAGGCAATTTATGTTAAGCACATTAAGGCGTCGCAAGCGGTTCTTTCATTTTGGCAAAAGGATAATAATAAATGGCATAAATCACTGCAGTATTCAGCCGTAATTGGGCGTACCGGTTTTGCAAAAGAGGGGCAGAAAAAAGAAGGCGATGGGCATACGCCAAGCGGTGTTTACGCTTTAGCAACAGCGTTCGGATATGCTGCAACGGCGGCTACTGGTTTAGATTATATTCAAACTATGTCTGATGATTTCTGGGTTGATGACCCAAAATCTGCACAGTATAATCAATGGATTAAAGGTCAGCCTCAAGCGGACTCTTTCGAAGTCCTTAAACGCAGTGATAATCTATATGCTTTAGCTGTTGTCATTAATTATAATACTAATCCCATTGTTTCTGGTAATGGCTCAGCGATATTTCTGCATATTTGGCGCAGATACGATCATCCTACATCCGGCTGTGTGGCCTTATCAGAGAGGCATTTAAGGAAGATGTTAAAGCGTCTGGATAAAAGGCAGAATCCGGTTATTATACTAAAGAAGGATTAATGCATGGATAAGGAGCAATTAAACGCGTTAATGTAAACGGCTGGGATTGTCTATCAGTATTATTATATTTCTGGCGGGAGCAGGTAAATGTTTTTTTATAGGTTTTTAAAAGTATCGTTGCTGGTATTATTTTTTTATTACCCTGCATCTTGCCCTGCAAAGACGGTTGGCCCGGTTGATTTTGTCGAAACAAAAGATATCAAGGGAACACAGTTGATACTGAATGGGGCCGGCTTAAAAAAATTTATTAATTTTAAGGTGGTAGCTGTAGCCCTATATTTACCTAAAGGGGAAGCTCCCCAAAATGTGTTAAATGAAATCCCTAAACATTTGGAAGTTGTCTATCTATTAAGCATCCCAAAGGCAGAGCTTGACCGGGCCACTGAGCATGGCATTCAGAAAAATGTTGATCCCCTTGAATTTAAACGCCTAAAAAGCCGTATTGAGCAAATGAATTCATATTACCAGGATGTGACTAATGGTGATCGTATTGGCGTGTCGTATTTGCCCCCAACAGGCACAATTGTTTCATTTAATGGCAGGGTAAGAGGGATAGTCAAGGGGGAAGATTTTGCCCGGGCGTTTTTTTCCATATGGATAGGCAATAATCCTGTTGATAAGATCATGAAAAGAAAACTGTTGGGAGGAGTAAATGATTAAAGCCTTTAAATTTCCTAGCTTATATCTGCCGATCTTTTCAATTGTGGTCATTTATTTCCTAGCCCCTTCGCTTGACCGTAGGCAGGGGGTTCTTGTCAGTCTTACATTCGCGCTTTTACTCATTTTATCAAGTAGGGTGATCATTGACGCGCGACATCTGTTTAAATATTTGTTCTACGCGGGCGTTTCAATTTATACCTACCATATTTTGTTTGATGATGAACCTTGGAACTCTTTCTTTAAGGCTGGTTTATTTGATTCGACAGCCGCGCCTTTAATTTATAGTTCAATCATGATGACGTTAAACGGTGCATTGATACTGCATTGCAACCGTGATCGGGTCATTTATGCGTTGATCACCTTAGGCTTACAGGTTCCATTTGTTTTTTTAATTGGAACGGATATGGTTCAAAGCGTATTTTCTTCTTTCGCCCATCGATTGCATTATAACGAGGATTACGCAGGTTACTTACAGGTTTGGCAGTTTGAATGGATGCTGACCTATTATTTGCCAATTTATATTCTAAATCATAGAAAAGATTAGGAAAATTAATGAATAACCGGCGTAAACAATACTTTAGTTTAGAAGATATAGCCCAGCAAGCCGTCATGGAACACGGCTTTACGCCTTTCTTTAATCAGTCTGTCCTGCACCAGTTAAAATCATGTAAAGCAGTCACGCCAAATAAAAAAGATGGGATTAAAGACCTGCGTAGTTTGTTTTGGTCGTCGTTGGACAATGTAGACTCTCAGGATCTGGATCAGTTGGAATATTGCGAACAGCATAAGCAGGGCATTATTCACGTAAAGATAGCTATCGCTGATGTTGATCATTATGTGACACGGGGCGATGCGGTAGACCGGCATGCCTCCCATAACGCCACCTCTCTATATACCGGCATCCATACTTTTCCAATGTTGCCGGAGCAGTTATCCTATCATTTGTCCTCACTATTGCCTGGGCAGGATCGCTTGGCGATTGTCATTCAATACAATGTTAAAAAAGACGGTCAGATAATTTTTGGTGATGTTTACCGGGCATGGGTGTGTAATAAAGCCAAGCTTGTTTATGAAGAAGCTGCGCAATGGATTGAGAATCCTAAATTGACCCATTTTGACTGGCTGAATAATGATGTAGAGAAACAGCTTCACCTGCAGGTTGAAGCCGCTAAACGGTTACGTCATCGTCGGCGAGTTGAGGGGATGCTTGAATTTGAAACCTTTGAACCGAAACCCGTGGTTGATAATGGGCAGGTCAAAGATTTGCAAGATAGGAGGGCAACCGTCGCGCATAAGATTATTGAGCAGTTTATGATTGCGGCAAACCAATGTCAGGTTAATTTTTTGGCCCGCCATCAAATCCCCACCATCCAGCGCATTGTCCGAAATCCTGAGCGTTGGGGAAAAATTGTTGAGATAGCTGATGAATATGGGTATGAATTGCCCCGTGACCCAAACAGCAAGGCGCTCAGCGAATTTTTATTAAGCCGTCTCAAGAAATCAAAAGATACTTTCGAAGATTTTTCCTTGATGATTATCAAATTAATCGGCCGGGGCGAATATGAAATGGTCCCGCCGGGGAAATATGGCCACGGCCATTTTGGTATCGCGGTCAATCATTATACCCATTCAACAGCGCCAAACAGGCGTTATATTGATTTAGTGATTCAGCGGCTTGTTAAGGCGGTCTTAGGGGATAAACCGTCTCCTTATACAAGACGGGAATTGGTCGAAGTTGCTGCCTGGTGTACTGAACGTGATACCGCGTCAAAGAAATTAGAACGTTTTATGCGCAAGGTTGCGGCTGCCATATTACTCCAATCAAAGGTTGGCCAGGTTTTTGAAGGTGTT
>CAZCHB010000018.1:0-6681 GCA_964498235.1 uncultured Planctomycetales bacterium | reverse complement strand
ACAGGTGCTTCAGAGAAAGGTGTCTTTGTCCGTATATTGAAACCGCCTGCTGAAGGTCGCATCATGAGGGGGGAACGCGGCCTTGATGTTGGCGACCAAGTCATGGTTCGCCTAACCGCCGCCGATCCGCTTATGGGCCATTTGGACTTTCAACGGGTTTAAATGCGCTTGATTATGTGTATGATTTAGTGTATATTATATACAGGAGAATTTACTATGGTACGTTTGAATATTACAGTTCCAGATGATGTCGGTAAAGAGTTAAGGCGCATTAAAAACAAAAGCCGCTTTATAGCGCAAACTTTACGTGAGAAATTCATTCATGAACGAAAAAAACATACAGAAAAAATTCTAGAAAATGCCTATAAGAAGTCTTCAAAAGAAGATACTATTGTTGCAAAAGAATGGGATAGCACGATTAACGATGGGATAGAGTGATGTCCTATCCTAAGCGTGGTGAAATTTGGCTGGTAAGCTTAGACCCCACTGTTGGTGGTGAAATTAAAAAGACGCGTCCTGCCGTAGTAATATCTAACGACAATAATAATCGATATGCGGCCACAATAACTATTGTGCCAATCACGGATAAGGGACATGAGGTGTTTCCGTTTGAGGTATTTTTATCTTGTGACACGCAAGGTTTGATTAAAGAATCCAAAATGAAATGCCAACAAATACGCACAGTGGATAAAATCCGTTTTGTTAAAATATTAGGACGTGTTGATGGTGTGCTGTTTAAGTCTATTGAAGAATCTCTTCGTTTACATTTAGGTTTTTATTAATTTCATTTTAATATCCTTCTTCAATAAATTCCCGCTTCAATAAATTACCCCAATTTGCCTCTTAAGTATCTATAGTATATACTAGCACCATGTTTCGCCAATTAATCCTAATAACTACCCTTTGGGCATTTGTATTTTCATTTTTTCCCAAACTTCAGGCCAATGAAATTATTCTTCCTAAGCCTGGAGAAATTGTGCAATTAACCCCCGCCATTAATCCGCCGATATTAAAAGGCATCAAGGTCAATCTAGCGAACCCATTTAAATTTGAATTTATTATGGATAAAGGTAAAACTCCAACACAAGCGCCAACCCGGGGACATGATCCCGACATCCTTGTTGAAAGTCGGGATCGTGTCCCTGCCTCGCCGGCAGGCGGGCCCGAGTCCGTTGCCAAGGGAAGCAGTGTTGAAGATGAAAACGCCTCAGAGGAGCGTACTAAATTACCAAGCGATAACCCCGATGCACTAAAGCAAGAAATTAATAAGCTGATAAAATACTTCCTAGCCGCCCTAACTGTCCCCGAAAAAGACTTCTGGGTCAATCTAAGCCCGTATGAAAAGAACCGCATCGTCCCTGATGCCTTCGGCCAAACCGAAATGGGCCGTGACCTTTTAGCTCAAGATTACATGCTTAAACAAATCACAGCCAGCCTAATGCATCCTGATAGTCAAGTAGGCAAAGATTTTTGGAAGAAGGTCTACCAAGAAGCGATGAAGATGGGTCAAGAACGGTCGCGATCGTTGCTTACTTCAGTCAATCTTTTTAATAAAGTCTGGATCGTCCCTGAAAAAGCAGTGGTATATGAGAATGCCAAAGCAGGAACAGCTTATGTTGTTGAATCAAGATTAAAGGTGATGTTAGAGCGGGACTATTTAGCATTAGATAAGAATATGCGTGCGGGTGACGCGAAGGAGGGCCGTACTTGTCAAGCTAATGAACGAGCCTGCCTGCCGGCAGGCAGGCACCAACGGGATACCGCAGCGGCAGGACCCGCTCATGCAGCCTCGCAGATTATTCGTGAAATTGTCATCCCAGAGTTAACCAAAGAAATCAACGAAGGAAAGAATTTCGCTCAACTGCGTCAGATATATAATTCCTTAATACTAGCCACATGGTACAAGAAAAAAATCAAGGATAGCATTCTCAATCAGGTCTACTCAAATAAGAATAAGATAAAAGGAACAGAATATAGTTCATCCGTCATTGCTAACGCTAGTTTGTCATTCCCGAAAGCAGTAACATTGCACGTGTCATCCCCGAATGTTTTAGTCGGGGATCTAGTACACCGCAATGACCTAGATGCCCGACAAAAGCTTTCGGGCCTGCCTTCCGGACAGGCAGGCATGACAAGTAAAGACGATGTTGAATTAATCTACCAACAATACCTCCAATCCTTAAAAAAAGGCGTATACAATTTAATCAAAGAAGAACAAGACCCAGTGACGGGTTGGTTGATTCCAAGGAAGTTTTTCTCTGGCGGAGCAGAGTTCATAAATATTCCTTTAGAAGACAATGCAATGGCAGCTCAAGTAAAAGACATGGAAGGTCAATCTATTACGGTTACTTTTAGCCCTTTAATTGAAAATAAACCAATCCATAAAATAATAGGTGGCAAAGATGCCATTGAGTTGATTATAAATAATTGGTTTAAAGCTAAGAATAAAGCTAGGAAATTCCCAAGAGAAACATGGTTACGAAATTTGAAGGATGCGGCAAGGCCAATTTTATTTTATATTGGGGAGGAGAATGTTCCTGAAGCAATGTACTTAGTCTCATTGGAAGATAAGAAACAGCTTAAAAATGTTTTGAAGGATGACTTAAAGAATGAGCATAATGGGGAAGACTTAGAGAAATTTAATTGGCAAGAAGTTGAGAAAGAAATTGATTCAATTGACGCACAGAAAATATTTTGGGGTGTGATTGTTGAATCTGATGGAAGGGGTCAAGGATTTGGGGTAGCCCTTAAGCAGGAATTTTTTAAGACATATGGAAACCAATACTATCTTGTAAGTATGGAAGGTTATATAGGAAGAAATGGTACAGAGGGGCAAAAAAAGTGGGTTAAAAGATTTATTGATGATGGGTATAAACAGATTGAGGGCTCTATCTTTTATATCCGGCCACCGCAAGAACTAACTACTAATCAAGCAATGCTAAGTTTACAAAGTCTGCAAAATAAGGCTGATTTAATTGTAAATCCAAATAACTTCAAAGCTGAAATATACGATGACCCAGATGATGTAAGCCGCCGTGGGGCTATTGAGAATGCGGATATTATCGAGGTTAACAACAAGCTTGGCGTGCGTTCAGTGATTGGGCTGTTTACTGGTACAAGGGGCAAAGCTTTCTCAAAAGCATTTGTTGAAGAAATTATTCGGCGTAATTTAGATCTAAGTAGAACTAAATTCTTTTATTTGGATGAATATTACATGGGCAGGGATTGGCATGGCCGATGGCATGACGATGAACGTAGTTATCATTATTTTTCTGTTGAGAATTTCATTAAACTTTTGAATAAAGATGGGAAAGAAAGAATTAAGGCCGATCAAGTTCTTGTGCTAAATGGAGAAGCTGACGATATTCAAGTAGAAATAAAGCGTTGGGATACATTGCTGGCAGGAGCATTAAAAGAAAAGGTTGATAGCGGCGGTGAACCAAAATTAGATATTATGAATATGGGCAGCGGCAGTCATGGACATTTGGCTTTTATTGAAGCAACCGTACGGATTACACAAGAAATGCTCGAGAACATAACTAAACCTAATAATTTATTAGCTATTCGAAATAATAATAAGTTTTTACTATTAAGCGAAATGTTAAAGTCAGGCAAAATTGAAGATATTATTGGATCAATTCTGGCGGAACGTAAACGTCATCGAGAATTGCCTCAATACAAAGAAGATTTAGAAAGAGAGCTGAGAGCAAAGATTCTTGCTAACGGCAAAGAGATTCCTTACGATTTTTCAGACAAAGTTTCACGTTTGGGTGAAATACTAAAATCTCAGCCTGCTACGATTTTTATTGATGGCTTAACAAATGAAGAAAAAAGTGTTTTAAATCGAATTTCTTCTGTCGTAAACATTCAGGATGCTCAATCAATTTATACTGTTCTAACTGTGGGTGAAGAATTAGCATTCTCAACTATTGTTGATAACTATTCTGATTTTCCCAATGAGATTGATCAAATGACGGGACGAGCCTTAACAACAGCAATTGGCACCATGCTAACTCTTTCGCTACGTGCCCGAGTTTATGCGTTTGGCAATAAAACTACGACAGTCATGGGCGAAGTCAGCCGTATTCTAAAACCATCAGCGCATTTGCCTATCTCAGCCTTGCTTAATCATTCTGATGCTAAATTTATTTTAGATACTGTTGCCGCTAAAGAGATTACTAATTCTGCGATGATAACTCCAGAAATCAGGGCAACAAAGACTATTCTCATTGTCGATGATAGCAGTGATCACCGTCAGATAAACATGTCGGCATTAAAGGAGGTAGGATACAAAGTTCTTTTAGCGAATAATGGAGTTGAGGGGCTTCAAATGTTAAAAGAGAATAAAATCGATGGGGTTGTTTTAGATGAGGAGATGGGTGGCGATGGGGTTATTAATAGCGAAATGAGAAGGATTTGGAAAGAAAGAAGCGGTTATGATGGTTATTTATCCGGACAAAAAGGTTGGGATGGTTCAGAAATGTTACAAGCTATGCGTGCAGATCCAAGCTTTAAAAATATTCCAGTGATTTTTAGAACCAGCACTGCGGATGCGTACGAATCGAATCCTTCCTTTTTCCCAGATCCAGTGTTTTTGATGTCAACAATTGGAGCCCAAGCTATTTTTGGTAAAGATATTCCTTCAAGTGAAATTATTAAAAAAATGGATTTTCTAATATTTAAGGACCATTATGCAGAAATATTTGACGGCATAGCACTAGAACTTAAAAGTAAAGTCGATGGTAATGTTGAATGGGAACAAATAAAGAAATCCGTTGATTATGAAATATTGGATAAGTTTATTCTAGCCATGAATAATGCCAATAATCCAATTATTGACAATTTAAGGATTGATCCTTTTTATAATTCGTTATTACTTGCTGTTAGATATCAAAGAAATGCAATTTGGCAGGAATGGTTAAAGAAAATACCACTAAGAAGTAGAAGTATCCTTATTGCTCAAGATCTGTTTGAACAAAATAGGAAGCATGTGAAGATGCCTAAGTTAATCGATATTCCAGAAGAAATTCAAATCAGGGGCGGTATCATTCTAAATTAAAATTATTGTTCATTTAATACAAAGAAATTAGTATTTCATTTTATAAGGGATTCTAAAATGATTGGTCATTTGGATTTTGAATGGGATGAAAGATCTGCTCTTTGGGTGATAACACAAATTGAATTGTATAAATATCGAAATAACGGAATCGCTAGAGAAGCGGTTAGAAAATTAATTGATTATTTAGGAGCTTTTCGTTCTCCAGGAATTGAGCCTTGGTTAATTTCTCCTGATGCTCAGAAAATGCTAGTAAAGTTAGGTGCTCATATTGAATATATTGGATATAATAAAATAATTCCAGATTTAACAGGATATGTGTATATTTTAAATAAAACTGATTTTGAAACGACAGCAGGAAAAGATTTTGGCGGGATTGATTTAACTTCTGATAAGGCCTTAAGTGTCCAAAATAGTGGGGCGAGTATCGATTTCCATATTGACCCAGTCCATCTAGCACAATGGCAGGGGGCGCAAGGAGTTGTTTTTGATATCGTCTCCATCCAGCCTGTTTTAAACATCCCGCAATGGCTTGGTTTAAATTGACTTATTCAAACCATAGGGTTATAATTCAATTTCATATTTAAGGAGGCTCTATGATCATTGAATACGTAGAAGCGGCAATGCGTCATGCAAAATATGAATTTTTAGCTGATTAGAAAAAATATTATGGTGAAATTCCTCAATGCAAAGGTGTTTATGCAAGTGCTAAGAATTTAGAGGAATGCCGTAAACAATTAGCTGAAGTTTTAGAGGAATGGTTGTTTATAAGAATTTATAGGCATTTAAAACTGTCAATATTTGATGGGCTTAAATTGTCTGTTAAGGAAACTGGTTAATGACGCCTCGTTTTGGCCCTGTTAAACACCAATACATGACTAAAGAAGATTTAGTGCTGCACATTCCAAATCCTCATGAAGGAGATATTGGAAGAAATTTATTATCGAGAATTCTAAAACAGGCAGATATTGCAAAGCAAGAGTGGGAGGAGTTGTAAAGATGGGCAAAACAATGTTTGACAAGATCTGGGACGATCATTTGGTGAGGGAATCTCAGGGAGACACGTCGATTATTTATATTGACCTGCATTTAGTGCATGAAGTCACATCTCCACAGGCCTTTGCTGCGTTGCGTGAAACCAAGCGTAAGGTTCGTCAGCCGCATAATACCTTTGCCACCATGGACCATAATGTGTCGACGAGAACAAAAGATATCAATAAGGTAGAGGCTACATCACGCAATCAAATGGACACCTTGTCCAAGAATTGCCAAGAATTCGGCGTTAAGTTATATGATTTTACTGACGAAAACCAAGGCATTGTGCATGTCATCGGCCCGGAACAAGGTTTGACTCTGCCCGGCATGACCATTGTCTGCGGTGATTCCCATACAGCAACGCACGGTGCCTTTGGTGCATTGGCTTTTGGGATTGGTACTTCAGAAGTAGAGCATGTCTTGGCAACCCAAACCTTACAGCAAAATAAGGCTAAAACAATGTTAATCAGTATTGACGGGGTTTTGCATCAGGGGGTGACCTCGAAAGATATTATTTTATATATCATCGGCCAAATCGGGACTGCTGGCGGAACAGGATATGTTATTGAATATGCGGGTTCCGCCATCCG
>CAZCHB010000017.1:0-16509 GCA_964498235.1 uncultured Planctomycetales bacterium | reverse complement strand
CATGTGCATTGCTGTGCCATGGCACTTGATCTGGTTTAAAGATGTGTACCATCAAATGGGTGCTATCGGTCGTGAAAACCCTATCATTGCGTTAGGGATGTTGTCTATGTTGATGCAGGGCATTGTTATTGCTTATCTGTATCCTAAATTACAGGAAAACAGGCATCCAATCGCTGAAGGTGTCCGGATCAATTTTATTCTAGGTGTTTTGATTTATAGTGTCATGGGACCTGCAACGGTGGCCAAGTATCAAATAGAACCTGTGACCACATTTCTTCTTTATCATACTGCGTTTCAATCAATACAATTTGTGTTAACGGGTACCGTAATCGGCCTTATTCAGGGCAAAAAGAAATAAATGGCATACGATGAACAATTAGAGAAGCGTTTGGATTCTTTGATCGTTAAGCGCAATGACTTCCATAAACAGAAAATGTTTGGCGGCGTGGGATATCTTTTGCGTGGGAATATGTGTTTTGGTATATGGAAAGACCAACTAATTCTACGATTGGGTGAACAACAAGCAAGTAGTGGCTTAAAGAAACAGCATGTTAAGATGTTTGATATCACCGGTCGCCCAATGAAGGGCTGGCTTATGGTCGAGCCAGCAGGCATAAAAACGGAGCGGGCGCTAAAACAATGGGTGTCACAAGCAATTGATTTTGTAGTTCAATTGCCACGCAAATAAGATTTATCAATCAAGCAACATGAATAAAAATTCTGATAAGAAATCCAGCTTTCGTATTCCCGACGCGCCGCGTGCAATCTTAAAGGGGAGTTCATTAAAAGACCTGCTTGATCAAGAAGCGATCGATTGTTTATCGCACAATATTTCTTTAGTGCATCCATCTTTTGAGGGTAAATCATTTCAGAAAGATGCTATGAATGGTCTATTGCCGCTTGGGATTATTGAGA
Source organism: uncultured Planctomycetales bacterium (assembly GCA_964498235.1). Classification (GTDB taxonomy): domain Bacteria; phylum Omnitrophota; class Gorgyraeia; order Zapsychrales; family Fredricksoniimonadaceae; genus JACQQW01. The sequence continues at coordinate 15,594 of CAZCHB010000017.1, read as the reverse complement.
GGGGGCACCATTTATCTCATGTGCTGCGCAAATATTTGCCGCAAAGGTATGAGAAAGCAATTGATGTTCTTTTGAACTCACTCACACCTCCACTTAAGAACGGTGATGGAAACGGACTTGGCGTATTTTTTTATCTTCCACATGTTTGTTTTGTTGCCAATTATGGACTAGATGATGCGAATAATGGGGGAGAAGATCCTTTTGATGTCTCTATGAAAGCGCAATATGAGTTAACGCGTCGGTTTAGTGCAGAATTCTCAATACGACCTTTCTTGATACGTTTCCAAGAGCGTACGCTAGAACAGTTAAATACGTGGACAAAGGATCCTGATGTGCACGTTAGAAGGCTTTGTTCTGAAGGAACAAGGCCTAGGCTTCCATGGGCCACCAGGATTTCTGTTTATATTAAAGATCCAAAGCCGGTGTTGCCTATTCTTGAAGCTCTTAAGGATGATCAAGAATTGTATGTGCGCAGAAGTGTTGCCAATCATTTAGGAGATATCGCAAAAGACCACCCTGATTTGGTAATTGAAATCTGCAAACGTTGGCTAGAAGGTGCATCTGCAGATCGCCGTTGGATTATTCGCCATGCATTACGCCATCCAGCCAAGAAAGGCATTCAAGCGGCGTTGAGACTCAGGAAATCTGCTGCGTAAATTAATGAATATTCGAAAAAGTTCTAACGCGATTTAACCAGCGACCCCAAAAGATAGCCACTACCTTGCATTTCACAGGTTAGAATATCAATAAGCGCCTAAATGACGAAAATGATGGGAAGATGGCTTATTTCATCCATCCGAAAAGAATGTAACAAATGGCTGCTCCTGCCGCAGCCATGGACAATCCAAATCCTAACAAACGTCGGAATAATTTTTCTTTGTCTTCATGGATGGTGCTGGCAATGCATATTGCCCCCAATGATGACAGCGGACTTATGTCTACTAAATGGGCGTCGACGTTGACAGAGGAGATAATAGCAACAGCATTACCTCCTCCGATTTTCGTAATTAACTCCGGAACTAAAGGGATGAATGTAGGTAATACAACTCCGGAAGAGCTGGAAAATGCGGACATAACACCGGTGGTAAAAGCCGTAACTGCCGTCACGTTTTGGGGCGTCGATACTTTGGCCAGCAAATCAGTCAATAAGTTTAACCCGCCCATGTTTTCTAGAACCACGATCAGTGTATTGATGCCACATACCATAAGAATGACGTCGTGTTTAAGGGCGTCTTTGCCTTCATTGCCATGCAATAGTGCCAGAACGCTGGCAAGCGTAATAGATAAGAAGCCGATGTCGGCTTTTAGAAATACTGCGCAGGTAATTAATATGAATATAGCGGCCAGCGTGAATTTCTGATGGACGGTCCATTGGGGGCTTTGGGATATTGTTTCAGGTTCCGTTATATGCGAGGGGCGCTTGGAGCGCTTCAATCGCCAAGAAAAGTAGATGTAACATAATGCGGCGAGTAATGCTTGTGTAATAAAGTTTGGAAGATAAATTTGTGTCCACGGGTCTATCTTCATTCCTAACTTGGAGATAAGGCCGTTGGCGATGATGCCAGTTAGGGAAAAAGGTGAGAAAGTGCCAGCGTTGGCGCCGATCTTGCCAATCTTTCCAAAGTGCCATTATGCTTGGCAATGCCAAACAAATAAGTCACTCCTACTAGAACGATGAACATATAAACAGGAAATCCGCCGGCAATTTGACTGATATCCATATGTGCGCCGGAATATCCCAAGATCCAAGCGAGACCCAGCGAAAGGGAACCGGGATTAACTTTTGTAAAACAGCTTAAAGCGATGACGGTAAATAATGCCGCTAATGATAATAGTGCCATGGAAATTTTTCGGGTTATTAATTAATCAAAACATTATAATGGATGTAATTAAAATCAACAAATTTATAAATGTGGCATACCTCGTTGAGGTAGAATGATTGAAACGAATTAGAGGATAAAGTCGATGCTCTCTTTTTCAATTATTCTTGGGGTTGCCGCTGTCATTGGCGGGTGTTTCTATTGATCATTTCTTGGAAACAGCGTGGAGATTCTGGAAATGGAAAGCCTGTATTAACAAGCGTATTTTTCATTTTTCATTATGTATTTTATTAGCTTCGTTTAGTGTGAGTATCGTAAATGTTGCGCTTCCGGCATTAGTGGAGGTCTTTCGTGCTGTCGGTCATCGACGTGTACTTTTGTTTGGAATATTATTTTTTGCATTAGCTTCTATGTTGTGCGGCAGATTGTCTCATAGTCATTGCTTTTGCCAGTGCATTAAACAACCCTGCGAAGCAGATGATAAAATAAGGAGTTAGTATGCGGATTATAATTGTTGGCGGTGTGGCGGGCGGTGCTTCAGCGGCGGCCCGGGCTCGCCGGTTGTCGGAAGATGCAGAAATTATTCTTTTTGAAAGAGGAGAGCATGTGTCTTTTGCGAATTGCGGACTGCCATATCATATAGGCGGAACCATTAAAGATAGGCAGAAGTTATTAGTTCAAACGCCCCAATCATTACACAAACGTTTCCGTATTGATGTCCGGGTTAAGACCGAAGTCATTAAAATTAACCGCGAGCAGAAAATAATTACCGCCAAGAATCTTGTTAACGGAGAAGAAAATAAAGAATCCTATGATTATTTGATCTTAAGTCCGGGGGCTGATCCAATCAAACCGCCAATGCCGGGGCTTGATTTGCCGCAGGTGATGACGTTACGAAATATTGCTGATATGGATCGAATTAAGCAGTGTATTGATGCTAGGCATGTTAAGCGTGTGATTATTGTAGGGGGCGGGTATATCGGTTTAGAAATGGCTGAAGCTGTCCGTGAACGCGGACTTGGTGTGGTCATGATAGAGCTTTCGAGTCAGGTCATGGGCCCTGCTGATCCCGAGATGGCGTATTATCTTCACGAAGAATTAAAGAAGCATGAGGTTGATTTGAAATTTGGTGTTTCTGTTAAAGCTTTTTACCATGAGGGCATCGGCATCAAGGCCGAATTGAGTAACAGCCAGTTTATTTCAGGAGATTTGGCGGTTCTTGCGATAGGTGTAAAACCAGAGGTAAGCTTAGCCAAAGACGCGGGCCTTCAGATTGGAAGCCGCGGGGGAATTCTTGTAAATGAACAAATGAGAACAAACGATCCTTTCATATTTGCTGTCGGAGACGCTGTTGAAGTAGATGAGTTTGTGACAGATACAAAAGCTCTTATCCCTTTAGCAGGTCCAGCTAACCGTCAAGGAAGAATTGCTGCAGACAATATTTTTGGCCGTAATTCAATATACCGCAAGACGCAGGGCACGGCTGTTTGTAAGTTATTTGACCTGACGATTGCCATGACTGGGATTAATGAGAAAATATTAAAGCGATTGAATATGTCTTATGAAAAGGTTTATATTCATTCCAATCATCATGCCAGTTATTATCCTGGGGCCAATCAGATTAGTTTTAAGCTGCTTTTTGACCCCAAGGACGGCAAGATTTTAGGTGCCCAGGCAGTTGGCCGTGATGGTGTCGATAAGCGTATCGATGTGCTTGCGGTTGCTTTGAGGGCGAAAATGACGGTATTTGATTTGGAACATTTGGAATTATGCTACGCGCCTCCTTATGGTTCGGCCAAAGACCCTGTTAATTTTCTGGGATTTGTGGCTGTGAATGTGTTAAAGGGGGATGTGCATCAATGCCATGTGCCAGATATTATCAATCCTCCTGAAGATAAGGTGATTTTGGATGTTCGGTCTGCGAATGAATTCCAGCAAGGGCATATTCCCGGCGCTATTAATATTCCAGTCGATGATTTACGCGACGCGCTGCCAAAACTTGATAAGAACAAAGAATATTTGGTTCATTGTCAAGTAGGTTTAAGAGGGTATGTGGCCTGCAGGATACTCTCACAAAGGGGATTTAAGTGCAGTAATTTATCCGGTGGTTATTTAACGTATAAAGCAAGTATGGAGAATAAATATGAATGATCAGTATATCCATGGGTTCTTAGGAGGGATGATGATAGGGCTTGCGGCGGTCGTATTATTCTGGATGAACGGCAAAATCATGGGTGTAAGCGGTATTATATCCAATGTATTAGCAAAGCCTTCTAAAGATACCGGGTGGCGCTTGGCTTTTATTGGGGGATTGGTCTTAGGGGGTTGGATTTGGAAGCAAAATTTTCCGGTTGCAGTCATGGTTGATGCTTCATGGCCGATTTTAGTTCTGGCAGGCGTGCTGGTTGGTTTTGGGACAGTCATCGGTTCAGGATGCACTAGCGGTCATGGTGTTTGCGGGATTGCTAGGTTTTCTAGACGTTCTGTAACAGCGACGATCATATTCATGTTAATGGGCGTACTTACAGTATGGCTTAAGAAATTATGGGGGCTTTAGAATGCAGATTATTGTTTCTTTAATATGCGGGCTCATCATGTCAGCGGGTTTAATCATTTCAGGAATGGTTGACCCTAAAAAGGTTAGGGGTTTTTTGGATATTTCTGGAAGTTTTGATCCAACTCTTGGTTTTGTCATGGCTGGAGCGCTTATCATTACTGCGGCTGGCTATCGATGGATAGGGCGTTGTGCCAAGCCTGTTTTATGTGAATGTTTTAATATGCCTGTTAAAAATAATATCGATAAGCCTTTAATAGTAGGAGCTGCTATATTCGGCACTGGCTGGGGATTAGCTGGATTTTGTCCAGCGCCGGCCATTGCTGGAATTGGATTAGGCATAGACAATGCATTCATGTTTGTATTGGCTATGCTAGCTGGGATGTGCTTAGCTAAAATTGTTAAGACATTCGCAAAGTTCTAATTAGGCGAAGCAGTTGTTGTTTGGTCAAATTGTTAATTCAAGTGTTGCAAAATCAGTAATTATAGATAAAATAATCCATAATTATTGATTAACACCAGAGATTTTGTATGTTTAAGATTTATTCAAAAGGCTGCGAATACGCCATTTGCGCTTTAACGCAAGTATCATTGAAAGAACCATTAGAGACTTTTCAAGCGGCGGAAATATGCCGGAAGGCAAGAATACCAGAGCATTCAACGCGTAAAGCTCTGCAGTTATTGGTAGGAAGCGGCTTGCTTCAGTCCGTGCCTGGGCCGGGCGGTGGGTATAAATTAAGCAAAGATCCCCGCAGCATAACATTGTTGGAGATTATTAAGTCTGTTGATGGAGGCAATGTTTTTGATCATTGCGTCATGGGACTGCCTAAGTGCGGATCAGAAAATCCATGTCCTGTCCATAATACTTGGACAAAGGTTAAGGGTAAAATGTTAAGTGAGATGAAGCACAAATCATTATATGAACTAATGTCGCTTGGAAGAAGGTCATGAAAAGGGGCTCTGTTTTCAATGTCGCTTCTTTTGTAGGCAAAGAGGTTGACGTGCTAGTTAAATACCATGTTACAAAATTTACTAACGCCATGATTGGATATTCCCATTTATCCGCAGGAAGTTTTCTAAAAGATACAGGGACGTCAAGTGACGCTGGTTACTTTTATGTTCAATCGGTGCTTAATTCTAGAAGGATAGTGCTTAATTAGGCGGGCATGGTTTTTCAGACGGCCGTCAAATGTATAAATTGTGCTTATGATCTTGAAATTTATTAAGTCCATTATCCCGCCTAAGCAATGGCGCCGCCCGGTTTTAATTGTAATGGGTATTTTTGTAGGAGGCATTATTATCATTCTTCGCATTTCAAACGCGACTGCTTATTTGTCCGATGATCCCAAAGCATGTATTAACTGCCATGTAATGTTTCCACAATATGAAACGTGGAACCATTCAAGTCATCGGGCTAAGGCAACCTGCAATGATTGCCATGTCCCCCATGACTCGGTAATTAACAAATATTCTTTTAAAGCCAAGGACGGGCTCCGTCACGCGGCAATTTATACATTAAAGAAAGAACCGCAGGTAATCCGTATGCATGAAGAAGGGCAAAAGACTGTCCAGGCTAATTGTATCCGATGTCATCAAGAATTATTAGATGGTTCAAGGTTGGTGCATGGGGATTATCAAGACTATTTAAATGGCAATGCAAGATTGTGCTGGCACTGCCATCGAGAAGTTCCGCATGGGCGGGTAAGGAGTTTGGCGGCCACTCCGTATTATAATGTGCCGCAATTAAGTGATAGCGTTCCTGTTTCATTCCAGACGCTACGTACTTTTATAGAAAATATTTCTGATATAAAAGAGGACAAAAAACATGAGTAATATTCGTAATTTTTTAAGTCGGTATCCGTGGGCGGCATGGCTGCTGTTTTGTTTAACGTGCGGTGTTGTGGTGCTTGCAGGCTTGCTTATTACCTCTATTTCTGAGAGGCGCGCTGAGATGAGAGTGGCGGTAAAACAATTTACACCTGTCGACGAATTCGAGTCAGACTCTTCTAAGTGGGGCCGTCAGTTTCCTCGGCAATATGATCGTTATTTAAGTACTAAAGATATGGATTTTGCGAGTCGTGAAGGTGGAAATGTCCCCATTGATATGTTAGAGAGGGACCCTCGTTTAGTTGTATTGTGGGCAGGATATGGTTTTAGTAAAGATTATAATCAGGGACGGGGGCATTATTACGCGATTGAGGATATCCGTAAAACGTTACGTACCGGAGCGCCTCAACCGATGACGTGTTATACCTGTAAGAGCCCTCAAGTCATCAAGTTAATGAAAGAAAAAGGCACGGAAGGTTTTTATAAAGGTAAATGGAAGGATGGCGTCAAGGACATCGTCCATGCGATTGGCTGTTTGGATTGCCATGACCCGCAGACAATGAAATTAACAATTACGCGTCCTGCCCTCAAAGAAGCCCTTGATCGGCAGAAAATAGATTGGTCTAAACTAAACCATCAGGAAATGAGATCAATGGTTTGTGCTCAATGCCACGTTGAATATTATTTTAAAGGAGAAGGCAAATATTTGACTTTTCCTTGGGACAAGGGTATGACGGTAGAAGAGATGGAGCAGTATTATGATGAAGCGAAATTTAATGATTGGGTTCATGGCCTGTCAAAAGCCCCGATGCTAAAAGCTCAACATCCTGATTATGAGGTGTTTAAAATGGGGATACATGCCCAGCGGGGCGTTGCTTGTGCTGACTGTCATATGCCATACCGACGGGAAGGGGGCGAGAAATTTACGGATCACCATATTCAAAGCCCCTTAAATAACATTGCCAATTCATGCCAGGTTTGTCATAAAGAAAGTGAAGCGACATTACGCGAGAATGTTTTCGAAAGGCAAGATAAGATTAGGGAATTACGCTTAAAGGCTGAAGATATCCTTGTAAGAGCCCATGTGGAAGCCAAGAAAGCTTGGGATGCAAATGCGACTGAGGAGGAGATGAAGAATGTTCTTCAGTTGATTCGTAAAGCCCAATGGCGCTGGGATTTTGCCGCCGCTGGACACGGTTCCTCTTTTCATGCTCCATTAGAAATTATGAGGGTGCTAGGCCATGCCATTGATTTTGCTCAGGAGGCCAGGCTGGAGCTAAATGGTATTCTGACAAGGCATGGAGTTGTTTTGCCTGTTGAGTTGCCTGATATCTCAACAAAACAAAAGGCGCAAGAATTTATTGGTCTGGACATGAAGGCATTATTGAAAGATAAAGAAGATTTTCTAAATTCCTTGATAGAAAGTAAGAATACCAAGCGTTAATAAGCGGCATGGTTTAATGTGTATTAGTAAATAATCAAAACCTCAATTTTCTGAATTAGCCCCTGTAGTCAATGAGGCCAGGACAGCCAATCCAAATCTGGCGGAGCATGTCACAAAACCATTCACTCCTGATAAACTTAAGGGAGTGATTAATCCTGTTTTACAGAGGCACAATAATCTCAGTCCCATTGAACAAGAAATATATTGAGCATCAATAAAGCAAGTTTAAGATGTTAAGGGTGGAGGCTGTAAGGTGATTCAAGGGAGGACGGATGGCTAAGATCCAGGTTTTAGTTGTCTGCAATCATACATCGGCGAGAAGCCAAATGGCGGAGGCTTGGCTTAGGCATCTGTGCGGAAAATATTTTAATGTGCAAAGCGCGGGGATAGAGCCGGGTAAGTTAAACTCATTTGCGGTTAAGGTTATGCGGGAAGTTGGCATAGATATTTCTGACAAGATACCTCAGGGTGTTATTGACCTATATAATCGGGGCGAGCGGTTTAGTTATGTGATTGCTGTTTGTGATAAGGAAGCCGCCGAGAAATGCCCGATTTTCCCAGGGGTTACTGAACGTTTGCATTGGAGTTTTCCTGACCCGTCAAAAGTCACCGGCAGCGAAGAAGAAAAGCTGGCCAAAATTCGTCCTATCCGGGATGCGATTAAAGAAAAGGTTGAGAATTGGTGTGCCTCGGTGTGTGGTAAATAAATGATCTGGGCATCAAACTCCATGAAAAGGTGGCCGGGCTTGAGTGAGCCCGGTGATAGACAGTCTAATTAAGTAAACGCACTTATGCCTGTAATAGCCCTTCCAACGACCAAGCTGTTAATCTGTTTTGTTCCTTCATATGAGTAGAGGGCTTCGGCATCAGCCAGAAAGCGCCCTACATTATTTGAAATCAAGATGCCGTTTCCGCCCATTAATTCTCGGGACATGCTGGTGACCTGCCGGCAATTGACCGTGCAGAATATTTTCGCAAGAGATGCTTGTTCGTCAGAGAGTTTTCCTAAGTCCTGTAATTGGCTTAAACGTGCGACCATGCATTGCATAGCCGTGATTTGAGAGAGCATTTGGGCAAGCATATCTTGGGTGATCTGGAATCCTGCAATGGGCCGGCCGAACTGCGCGCGTTTCATGGTGTAATCCAAGGTGTTCTCATAGGCGCCTTTGGCACACCCGACCGCCTGCCATGCCACGCCAGCCCGGGTTTTCCTTAGGACCGCGGCGGTGTCTTTAAATGAATTTGCTTTTTGAAGACGACGTTCTTCTTTTACTTTACAGTCCTTAAGTGTGATCAATGCGTTCTGCACCGTGCGCAGCGACATTTTGTCCGCGATCTTCTCCGTCGACAAACCTGGTGTTTCGCGGTCAACAATGAACCCTTTCACCTGATTATCATCGGCATCCTTAGCCCAGATGATGATGTGGTCGGCGAAAGTGGCGTTGCCGATCCATTTTTTTTGGCCCGAAATGGTCCATGTATCGCCGCTGCGTTTACAAATGGTTTTAAGTCCCATCGACGCGGCAGAGCCAACATCGGGTTCAGTCAGGCCGAAAGCTCCGATCTTATCCAAGGATATCATCGCGGGCAGAAATTGTTGACGTTGCTCATCCGAACCGCACATGTCAATGGAATTCATGGCTAGCCCGCTATGGACGCCAAAGAAGGTGCAGGTTGAGGTGTCGGTCCGGGCGATTTCTTCGCCAATCATCCCCTCCAGCAAATATGACCTTGCTTGTCCGCCTACCGATTTATCGAGGGTCAAGCCGATAATATTTAGTTTTTTCATCCCTTCGATGATTTGAAAGGGGAATTCTGCTTTCAGCCAATATTCATTTGCGATAGGATGTACCTGCGTAAGCATAAATTCACGGACCTTGGCTAGAAGCTTACGGTCTTCTTCCGGCAGCAGCTGTTGTATATCGTAAAAGTCAGCATTGATCGGCGGGAATTTGAGATTCTTGCGTTTCTTGATTTTCCGAGCCTGATCCATCAGCAAAAGAATATCTTCGGCGTCTGTCTCTTTCAAAAAAGACAGCAGGTGAGGAACGCTGGCAACTTTGACTAAGCCTTCCTTTAAATCGTCAGATAAATTATTCCAGAAATTTTCCAATGCCGGCTCCTGTTTATGATTGTTAGGCTGATTTCTATATCAGTGTAAATTGCTCTGGGGCCAGGCGCAAGTGTTTACGCGTATTATTTCTATTGATATTACATATTCTTTGCTTTTAATTAATGGCCGGACATTGTATTTTATGCTACCTTTAGGCGTATGATTGGATATAATTTTTTGGTTTAAAGAAGCGTTGGCATGAGCCTTTTATTGTCGACCGCAGCCAAGTCACCAGCCGCCGCCCAGATGTCATGCCGGATTTTTGTCGGGCAATTATCAAGGAGTTGGCAGGCAAAAACAGATAATTTTTATTACTTGCGCTTAACAAGTGACAATGGTATCTTTTTTAAGTTACTTGCACAATGCAAGTTATTGGCAGGTTAAAAACAGGAGGCGTCATGATTAAATTGTACGGTATCGGGTTTTCATTTAACATCAGTAAGGTGCGTTATTGTTTGAATTATTTAAATCTTCCTTATGAATGGGTGCAGACTAATCCGATGGCAGGAGAGACTAAAACAGCAGATTTCATTAATTTGTGCCCGACTGGAAAAATACCAGCGATTGATGTGGATGGCTTTAAACTGTTTGAAAGCAATGCGATCATCCGTTATTTGGCCGCGGCTAATAATTCAGTCCTGTATCCGCAAGATAATAAGATAAGAGCGCTCATTGATGCGTGGATGGATTATAGTTCAATTCATGTCGGCGCTGCCCTTGGCCGCGTCCTTTTTAACCGTGTTTTTGCGCCGATGATGGGGCAAAAAGCTGATCAAGAATCGCTAAAGGTTGGTTTAGAGTTCTTGGATAAATATTTTCCGGTTTTAGAGAGGCAATTATCGCAGAATCCGTATATTGCAGGTAAAGAAGTTAGCATCGCGGATATTAGTTTGCTCGCGACCCTAGATCCGTGTGAATTGGCGCAGATTAATAATATTGACCAATACCCATCCATCAAGAAGTGGCGCGCTGCGTTAAAGGCGCAGGCGTTTTATCAAAAGTGTTATAAAGATTATTCCCTATTTGTCCAAGAATCAATGAATGCCCAAGCGGCGAAGTAAGGAAATGGCCCGTCCTAGCACATCTAAGAAGTTTGCTGGATGCCTTAAGCGTTCATCTTGTCCCCTGACAAATACATTAGATTTGATTGGGGACAAGTGGACGCTGCTAATTATTCGAGATATGTTATTCTTGAAGAAAAAATTCTTTAACGAATTTCTGGAATCCCCCGAGGGGATCGCAACCAATATTTTGACGGAACGCCTTAAACGTTTGGAGGAAAGCGGGATCGTTTTAAAACGCCCTTACCTAAAAACACCCCTGCGCCATGAGTATACGCTGACGCTGCGGGGCAAAGATTTGCGGCCGTTGTTGTTAGAGATGCTCCGTTGGGGTAATGCGCATATTGAAGGAACGATTGTTCCTCCTAAAAAGTTTCCTAGAGATTAATGAGGCAATGACATGGATAAAATTCAATACGCTGTAAAAACACCTATTGGCCCCTTGTATGCCGTGGTTACGGCGCGGGGCTTATCAGGATTGCATTTTAAGAAGCAGGATGTTAAATCCATCACACGTATAGGATCTGCAAATCTTGAAGAAAAACAGCTCAAGAAGATTGTCAGCCAATTAGAAGAATATTTTGAAGGCAAAAGAATGAAATTTGATATGGATTTTGACTTTTCCGGCACGTCTTTCCAAAAACATGTATGGAAAGAGCTGTATAAAATACCTTACGGGCAAACAGTTTCCTATAAAGATATTGCCAAACGGATCAAGAACCCAAAAGCCGTGCGTGCGGTTGGTTCAGCAAATGGGAAGAATCCTATTTGCGTAGTCATCCCTTGTCATAGGGTTATTGCCGCTGACGGGTCAATAGGGGGATACTCAGGTGGAATCAGTATTAAAAGACGGCTGTTGAAGTATGAGAAAAATAATCCTTTATTAGGAAAGGAATCTGGCGATGAATGAAAAATTCTTGATCTCCGCGAGAATGCTTTTAGGTCTGATTTATTTTGTGTTTGGTTTGATGGGGTTAGCTATGGCTGTTGGTATTATGCAGGCTCCTCAATCACCTATGCCGGAGGCGGCCATGGGATTTATGAAGGGGATGATGGGGACGGGTTATTTCTTTCCATTGCTTAAATTAACAGAAACATTGTTTGGATGTATGTTATTAATTGGCATAGCGGCACCTGTAGCGCTGGTTGTTTTGGCGCCGGTGACCTTGCATATTATTTTGTTTCATGGTGTTTTAACGCCGGGGGCAGGAAATTTAGCGCTTCCATTGGCTATGGGTGTTTTACAGATTATTGCCATGTCGGCGTATTGGAAATTATATCGGCCGCTGTTTTCTAAAGGCAAATAAAAATGAGTTATATTCTTTCTATTGAGAATATCAATAAAATATACAAAGGGAAATTTCATGCGTTAAAGAATATCAACCTGCAGATTAAATCCGGTGAGATCTTTGCGCTGTTGGGGCCCAATGGCGCCGGGAAGACCACCCTCATTAATATTATTTGCGGGATTATTAATGCCAGCAGCGGAACTGTCTTGGCAGGCGGGCATGATATCATTAACGATTTCCGTCAGACCCGTTCCTTAATCGGGCTTGTTCCTCAGGAGTTAAGCACGGATGCATTTGAATCTGTTTGGGACACGGTTAATCTTAGCCGTGGTATTTTTGGCAAAGCGCCTGACGCCCTGTATATTGAAACAATATTGAAGCAATTATCATTGTGGGACAAAAAGGACAGTAAGATTAGGACATTGTCCGGCGGCATGAAACGCCGGGTGATGATTGCCAAGGCCTTGTCGCATGAACCGCGCATTTTGTTCCTCGATGAACCCACCGCCGGTGTCGATGTCGCGTTAAGGAAGGATATGTGGGACAATGTCCGCAAGCTTAAGGAGAGGGGCGTCACAATTATTTTGACCACCCACTATATTGATGAAGCTGAAGAAATGGCAGACCGTATCGGCGTTATTAATAATGGTGAAATTATTGTCACGGAAAATAAAAAAGACTTAATGAAAAAGCTTGGCCGTAAACAGTTGGTCTTGGATTTAAAGTCCCCGATAGCAAAAGTGCCCCAACAGGTGCTAAGAAATAATTTGAGCCTTAATGCTGAAGGAACACAGTTAATCTATACCTATGATTCTGGCAAGGAAGATAATGGGATTGCAGATTTACTGGCGAGTTTAGGCAGGGAATCTATTGTATTTAAAGATATCCATACGAATGAAAGTTCTTTGGAAGAAATATTTATCCAACTGGTAGAAAAATAATGAATCTCCATGCCGTCCGTGCTATTTATAAATTTGAAATGTCCCGCTGGCTGCGTACCTTGGCCCAGAGCATTGCCTCGCCAGTCATATCAACGACATTATATTTTATCGTCTTTGGATCAGCTATTGGTTCACGTATAACGCAGATTGATGGGATCAGCTATGGTTCTTTTATTGTGCCCGGCCTGATCATGCTTTCAGTATTGACGGAGAGCATATCTAACGCATCCTTTGGTATTTATTTTCCTAAGTTTACAGGTACTATTTATGAGATTTTATCAGCCCCTATTGATTATATTGAGACGCTTTTAGGTTATGTAGGCGCGGCGGCAAGTAAGTCGGTGATTTTAGGACTGTTGATCTTAACGACAGCGGCATTTTTCGTGCCGTTGGAAATCAAGCACCCATGGCTTATGCTTTTCTTTTTGATCATGACATCAGTCACCTTTAGTTTATTCGGATTTATTATAGGCATCTGGGCGGACAGTTTTGAAAAATTGCAAGTTATCCCGCTGTTGATCATTACGCCGCTGACATTCTTAGGCGGGAGTTTTTATTCCATTGATATGCTGCCCGGCGTATGGCAGAAAGTGTCGATGTTAAACCCCGTCGTGTATTTAATCAGCGGTTTTCGCTGGAGTTTTTATGAGCATGCCGATGTCAGCCTCGGCCTAAGCGTGGTCATGATTTTTGTATTTTTATTTGCTTTTATGCTTTTAGCCAAATGGATGCTTCAAAGCGGGTACCGCGTGAAGCATTGAATCTTGCTTTCCAAAATTATTATTTGTCGTTAGAATTAGCTTATCATGAATGACACATCCTTGATTCCCGCGTTTCTCTTGGCTCTGGTTACAGCTATTGGAATAATTGGCATAGGCCACTGTATTTGGTCTTGCCTCAAACGTGAATGGCCCGCTAGTGACTTCAAGGAAAGTAAGGCCTTGATCTTAGGCATTAGCTGGTTTTTAGGTTATTTTATTTATGAAGGAATTTTACTGCTGGCCGCGACCATCCATTTCTTTTCTCCTGTCCTTGTTCTTTCATTGAATGCATTGTTAACTGCATCGGGAATGTATTGGCTGTTTTCCCAAAGAACGAAATATATTCTGGTTCTGCGTCAAGGCAGGGCTTCGTTCTTAGACATTGCTATTTTTTTAGGGTTAAGCGGTTTTGTATTATTCTGGAATATGCACCCGTCCTATGATGTTGATTCGCTCGCTTTTTATTTTGCCGTTATCAAGCAATGGCTTAACGAGGGGGGTAAGACCTTCTCTCGTTTTAATGATATCCGTTTCAGTGTTCCGGTGGGGGAGAATTATCTTTACGCCATCGGATTTGCCTTGCAGCCGCACTCCACATTTTTCCAGCAGATTATTCATGCCCTGAGCAAGATTATGTTGATGAGTTGTGTTTGGGGAGGTTTGCGATCTTTGAATACAGGTATTTTTGCGCTGGTAGCCGTTGCGTTGATTGTTTCTGAGGAGCATCTGTTGGCATCGGGCGCTAATACTTCAGTGCGGATTAATATGCCGATAACGGCCTCAGTCTTTTTAATGGGGTATGGGTTGTTTATTTTCTTAACCCGCCGTAATACAGTTTATTTGGCGCTAAGCCTTATTGCTGGTTTCAATTTTATGTCCTGCAAATATCTAGGGATAGCGTATCTTATTGTCCTAATGGCCGTTATTGCCATATGGTTGGTCACGGAGCGCAGATGGAAGTTGATCAATGTTAAAGAATTGCCGTCTTATCCGGTAACTATTACGGCGGTCATGACCGCGGCTTTTTTCGCGGCAATGCCTTACCTCTACAATTGGATAATGACGGGTACTCCAGTATATCCCGCGGCCATTGGCCCATTGGTATCGCCTTTCTATGATTCAATCGCCGCTAGTTTAGCCCGTGATTGGCATTATCATTTAAGTCTTTCAGGCGCGTTAAAGAACTTATCTGTGTTCATGGTTTGGCCTGGTATTCTTCCGTGTAAGGTTTTGCTGCCGTTGGGCTTAGGGGCAGGCCTTTTGTTTATGCTGACCGTCCCTAAAGAGAAACAATATTTTATGTATGGGATAGCTTTTATGGTTATGTCTGTTATGGCGGTTATTTTAACGCAAACCTATATGGTTTTTGAAATGCGTTATTATCGCTATGGCATTGGGCTTTACGCAGCGTCGGCGGCCCTGCTGATGTTCTTTATTTTTCAGACGATGACGGCGCAGAATAAAATCCTGACTAAGATCCGTCCTTGGCTTGCGGTTATTTTTGTGCTGTTGATTTGTAAATACAGTATTGGTTATTCTTTTGATGTCATGCGCGCTTCAAGGCCTAATGCTGTTGAGGTTAAGAATTTCCTGACAGGGAAAATAACCGTCGAGGATATTATTGCCTCCCGTCTTCCTGAAATCGGGGCCAGTTACAAGCGTTTGCAAGAAGCGGGCATTAATCCTAACGAACTTGGATTTTTATTGTCGTTTAGCTGGCCGCAAACATATTATCCGGTTAAAGGTAAGAACATCGCCTTTATTAATTCTGGCGCTTTCAGCAC
>CAZCHB010000016.1:15241-16595 GCA_964498235.1 uncultured Planctomycetales bacterium | reverse complement strand
CTGGTATCCAAGGCGGGCCGCTGATGCATGTGATTGCCGCCAAGGCCGTTTCGTTCAAAGAATCCTTATCGCCGGAGTTTAAGCAGTACCTGAATCAAGTTATCCTTAACGCGAAGGCCTTGGCGCAGGCATTAGCGTCGAAGGGTTTCCGAATTGTTGCGGGGGGGACGGATAATCATTTGTTTATGGTTGATTTGAGGCCTAAGAATATTTCTGGGAAAGATGCCAGCACGGTTTTAGACCATGTGCAGATTACGGTTAATAAGAATTTAATTCCCTTTGATACAGCCGCACCAGCGGTGACAAGCGGTATCCGCATCGGAACACCAGCGGTAACGACCCGCGGTTTGAAAGAAGCTCAAATGCTTCAGATTGCTGATTTTATCGACGGGGCAATCATCAACCACAGTGATGAGGCAAAGTTAGCCAAGATTCGGGCGGGCGTGCAAAAGTTAACCGACGAATTTCCGCTTTATAAATAGGAGCATAAGGGGACATGTTGAAAACGGGTTAGGCAAGTTTGTGAAGACCTGAACCACCCCCGCCACATGCCACCCTTAAATTATTAATTTATCGCCTTCCCCTAAACCATCCGACGTAGAGCCCGTGCATGTGTTGCGGGGGATGGGGGGTGTGAAGGTCTGAACAAGCTTGACTAAGCCGTTAGGATGGGAGTAACGAACATTGAGATGTCCTTCATGTGCCTATAAAGATACAAGTGTCGTCGATTCCCGTATGAGCAGTGACGGGGCCTCCATTCGCCGCCGTCGTAAATGCCCTAAGTGCGAGGAGCGGTTTACGACTTATGAGTATATTGAGCAGGTTCCCCTTATGGTCATTAAGCGCGACGGCCGCAGGCAAACCTTTGACCGTTCCCGTATTCTAAATGGGATTATGAAGGCGTGTGAAAAGCGGCCAGTCTCCATTGAACAGATTGAAACCGTGGTGGACGAGATTGAGCATGCCATCCGTAAGAAATATGATCAGGAAGTCAGCGCTAAAGATATCGGCGAACTTATCATGAAGCGGTTGGCGGATTTAGATGAAGTCGCCTATGTGCGATTTGCGTCGGTGTACCGCCAGTTTCGAGACGTAAACCAGTTTATGGATGAGCTGCAGACTATTTTAGGTAATAATAAATTGAAGTTAAAAAAGAAGGGTAAGGAACGTGGAATTAATAAAGGTTGAGTTGTCCCGGATTATCATTGACGAGAAGCGCCAAGATCAGGTGATTGTACTCAAGGAAAAAGGGGGAGAGAGGCAGGTGCCGATTGTGATCGGTTTCATGGAGGCTTCCAGTATCAAGATTAAAGTCACCGGCATTGAGGTCCCACGGCCGATGACGCATGATTTG
>CAZCHB010000016.1:4052-15231 GCA_964498235.1 uncultured Planctomycetales bacterium | reverse complement strand
AGCATCTTAGACGGCCGTGTTGAGAAAGTCATCATTGATAAATTAGTGAATAATACTTTTTTTGCTAAAATTGAACTTATAACCAAGGGCGGCGTGACCCATCTGCTGGATGCCCGTCCTTCAGACAGCATAGCCTTGGCAGTGCGCCTAAAAGCGCCGATTTTTGTCAGCGAAGAGGTTGTTGACAAATCCGCCATGATCAGCCATTGATCACATGATCATCCTTAATACGTACCCACAATTAATTCCTGTCCGTGATTTAGCTATCAAGAAGAAGCGTTCTGTTTTTTTAGTCGGGGGGTTCTTAAGGGATTTTTACCTAGGGAACATCGGCCGAAGTTTTGACATGGATTTTGCCCTCGACAAGAATGCCTTGACCTTTGCCCAAGCCTTTGCCAGAATAATCAAGGGAACATACGTGCTTTTAGATAAGGAGCACGGTTCAGCCCGCGTGGTGCGCCGTGATAAGGGCAGGATTTGGACATATGATTTTACGGATTTTCGGGGGAGCTCGATTGAGGATGACTTAAGTCTGCGGGATTTTACCGTTAATACCTTTTGTTTGGATTTAATAAGCGGAAATAATTACGCGCATCCAAAGGCGGCGAGGGATTTCAAGATTAAGAATATCCGCATGACATCGCCCTGCGTTTTTCAAGACGATCCTCTGCGGCTGCTTCGTGCCTACAGTTTGTTTGCTCAAACAGGTTTTATCATCGAGAGGTATACTTCTACCCGCATCCGCAAAGACGCTCATTTAATTAATAATTGTGCGATGGAACGCACCCGTGAAGAATTTTTTAAGATACTGCAGTCGCCTAGGTCTTTTGTGACGATTATACAGATGTTTAATAATACCCTGCTTGAGAGGATAGTCCCGCATTTTGCTGTGATGTACGGCATCAAACAGGGAGGCTATCATCATCTCAACGTATGGAGGCACTCGTTGGAGGTGCTGCGTCAATTGGAAATCTTGTTTGAGGAATTTAATTGCGATGGCCGTATCAGGCTCTATCTTTTAGAAGAAATCGGCGGAGCCCATTCCCGGGGAGCCCTGCTTAAATTGGCCGCTTTACTGCATGATATTGGAAAACCAGAGACCCGCAAAAAAGAAGGCGACCGCATGACCTTTCATGGGCATGAGCATGTAGGTGAACGTATAACACGTCAGGTTGCCAAGCGTTTAAAACTTTCTGTGAAGGAGCGCTACTTTTTAGAAGATGCTGTGCGCATGCATTTACGTCCGGGATATTTGTCCAATTTTAAAAAACCAAGCGCCCGGGTTGTTTTTCGGTACATGCGCGATGCAAAAGAAGAAGCTGTATCATTGGCCATATTAGCCATGGCAGACCAACGGGCCACCCAAGGACCATTGACCACAAAAGAAAAAAATGAGCATCATGACAAGATTTGCCGCATGGTGATTGAAGAATATTTTAAAGAAAAAACAAAACCGGTCCGCGTGCGTCTTTTAACCGGCCATGATTTGATCAACACCTTCAAGTTAAAACCCTCCCCGCAATTTACCAAAATCTTAACCACCGTAGACGAAGCCCATGCCTTGGGTAAAATTAAGAATAAAGCAGAAGCCCTAAGTTTAGTCAAAACCTTGCTTTAGCCGAATTTGCTTTTTGCTTGGTTATCAGTCATATTTTCGTTAAAAGCATAATATTGCTTATATTAGGACAGTGTTTGAGCAGGATACGCTTATATTTATTGGGAAACTGTACGCCCGAGGCACATTCGAAAGGGCTATGACAGCTGAAGAGAAAGTACAGGCTCCCGGAGGGATAGATTTAAAAACGTCGAATTTAAATTTATTAATTAAGCGCGATGGCCATGACTATGTCCTGCCTGCTGGATCTTTACCGATATTCAATGAATTAACATCAATTTTAAAGTAGACTATATTCCATGAGAATATACCGTTTAGATAAAATAGTGCGGCGCATTGCCGGCAATGCCGCGAAATTCCTCAATGGGTTGACCTCAAATAGTTTGGACAAACCGCAGAACGCGTTCTTGAATTTGCATGGGCGCATCATCGCCTCTTTTGATCAAGTAAAAACAGGTGAGGACGAGTACTTAATCTGTGCCGCGGCGCCTGCGCTTCCTGCGCTATTGGCGCATATTGAAAAATTTGCTAAGTTAAACCGGACGACGATAGAGCAAGCGGGGCTTAATGTTTATTTTGACCTAGACGGCGATGCGCCGCTTGAGCCGAAAGACCATTCTATTTCCCAGAGAAAAGGACGGCTGATATTGACGCCACGCGCCTTGGCCAACACAGTTTCCGATAGCGTTTTTACCCTCTTTAGGTTAGAATACCTGCTTGCTTTGCATATGATTGATTATAAGGATGACATGGTTTTAAATGTCGCGACTGATGAATTGGTTGCTTTTACCAAGGGATGTTATCTAGGGCAGGAGCCGGTGGCCAAGGTGTATAACCGTTCTAAACCTTCTTGGAAATTAGCTGTGTGCGAGGCGTCGCAGTTAAGCGATGAGCAACGTTTAAAGATGACATCAACGGTAATGGATCCTGTAACCGGACAGCTTAAGGGTTTTATTTTTATTTCAAATAAGTAAGGATTCTGATTAATGCATAAACGCCGTGTCGTGATTACTGGTTTAAGCGTCATTGCCTCTAACGGCGTCGGGAAAGACGCTTTTTGGGCGGCGAATAAAGCAGGAATTTCAGGCATCAATACGGTGACTCATTTTGACCCTAGCGGTTTTGATTCCCACATTGGCGGGGAGATTAAGGGTTTTGATCCGGTTCTTTATATGAGCGCGGAAATAGTAAAGCGTGTGGATCGGTTTGTGCATATTGGTTTAGCTTGCGCTAAAATGGCGATTGCCGACAGCGGTTTGAACATTGAGAGTGAAGATAGAAGCCGTATCGGCGTGGTCATGGGTTCTGGTTTAGGCGGCGTCTTGTATCACGAAGAACAAATTTTAGCAGGTTATGAAAAAGGCGCGCATCGACTTAACCCCATGTCGGTGCCTAAAATCAGCCCGAACGCGGTATCCAGCCATATTGCTATTGCGCATGGATTGCTGGGGCCTAATATGGTGATTTCAACGGCATGTGCGTCAGGGACGCATGGGGTCGGCGAGGCTTTACGTAAGATTCAATATGGTGAAACAGACATTTGTTTGACCGGGGGGGTGGAAGCGCCTTTGTCGCGTTTCACCTTTGGGGCGTACTGTTCCCTGCGTGTAGTGTCAAAACGCAATGATGACCCAAAAGGCGCGTCGCGCCCATTTGACCGCGGCCGCGACGGGTTTGTCTTGGGCGAAGGCGGTGCGGTATTGATTTTAGAAGAGTTGGATCATGCGTTAAAACGCAACGCGCCCATTTACGCGGAATTAATCGGCTACGCGAGTAATTCCGGCGCTCAGCACATGGTTATGCCCGATGCGGAAGGTACAGATGCCATGCGTGTGATGAGCGATACGCTTAAAGACGCGCAGTTAACGCTTGATGATATTGATTATATCAACGCGCACGCCACATCGACTGGAGCCAATGACCGCGCGGAGACAAAGGCGATTAAGGGTGTTTTCGGCAAACGTGCCTACGGTATTCCGGTATCCGCCACCAAGTCGATGATCGGCCATACCATCGGCGCCGCCGGCGGCATTGAAGCGGCCGTATGCGCCTTGGCTATCAAGGATGGTTTTATACCGCCGACGATCAATTATACGGATGCCGATCCTGATTGTGACTTGGATTATGTTCCTAACGTTGGACGTAAGCAGGCATTAACAAAGGTTTTATCAAATTCGTTCGGGTTCGGCAATTGCAATGCCTGTTTGGCTTTTGCAAAATATTAACACTAACGCTCAAGGATTAGCCATGGAATATCCAGCTATTGATAAGCTTGTTAAAGAGATTATCGCCAAACAATTGAACATGGATGCGGCGAACATCAAGTCAGAGGCTCTGCTGGTGCAGGATTTGGGTCTTGATTCTTTTGGTTCAGTCGAGACGGCCTTTGAATTGGAAGAAAGGTTTGGCGTCAAGATCCCGGATGAAGCGGTATATAACGCGAAGACAGTCAAAGATATTGTTGATTTTCTAGCCGGCCAAAAACTAAACCCCAAAACTGTTTAAGATGGCGGTCAAGTTTTCACTTAAAGAAGATAAATCAAAGGCGGCGCAGGAATTACTGCCGGATAACGGCCTCAAATTAGAGGGAACAAACGGCAAGGCCATTATTTTGATCCATGGCTTGACGGGCACCCCTAATGAGATGCGTTTCATCGCTAATTTTTTGCACCGGGAAGGTTTTACTGTTCTTTGTCCCCGCCTGGCGAATCACGGGGCGCCGTTGGATATCCTCAAACGCACCGAGTGGCAGGCTTTTTATGGGACAATACGGGAATGTTTTTTAGAAAACCGCGGCAAGTACAGCAAGATTTATACCAGCGGCTTATCCATGGGCGCCTTGTTGGCTCTCTTGTTGGCGGATGAATTTAAGGATGATGTTGCCGGCGTCAGCTGCCTATCGCCGACGCTGTTCTATGACGGTTGGAATTCCCCATGGTATAGGATATTTTTACCGCTGACTTATTTTAATCCGCTTAAATATTTTTTTTATTTTAAAGAAGAGCCGCCCTACGGGGTTAAGAATGAAGCAATCCAGCGGCGTATCCATGATTTTTATGTGAAAGCCAAATTAGATAATTTAGACAGCGTCGCACAATTCGGGTATCCGTATTTTCCCGTCAGCCTTTTATACCAGCTAGAGAAGCTGGTTGCCCACCTAAGCAAAAGGCTTAAGGATGTTGCGGTGCCGGTACAGGTCATTCACGCGCAGGACGACGACATGACCAGCATTAAAAATGCGCAATTTATTTATGATAGGATTTCTTCGAAGCAAAAAGAATTGGTACTGCTTCAAAATTCCTATCACATTATTACAGCGGACCAGGAGCGCTATACCGTTGCCCAAAAAATTGCCGAATTTTTCAGCAAATAAGCAGGATTATAATGACGAACCGCCTTCAGCAGTTATACAAAGACATTAAGCACGGTAAAACGCCCTTAAGCTTGAACGCTTGCCGTGTATTTTTTGATTTTGATAATACCTTAACCCAATCGGACGTCTTGTTTGACATTATCAAGAAATTTTCAGTTAACGACCATTGGAAAATGCTGGAAGAAGCTTGGGTGGCCGGCGATATCGGCACTAAGGAATGTCTAGAGGGACAGCTGAGGGGCATCCGTATCACTAAAAAACAATTAAGCCAATTTCTATCGACGATGAAGCTTGACCATAATTGTTATAAGATTTTTTCATTGTTAAGCCAGCAGGGCATCCCGCCGGTCATTTTAAGCGATAACTTTACGTCCATCATCGAGCAGATTTTAAGCTATAACGGGATCAAAGGGGTGAAGGTTTACGCGAATGCCCTGCGCCATTATAAGGACCGCTTGATCCCGTCTTTCCCCTACGATAATCCTTTTTGCCCATCCTGTGCCCATTGCAAGAAGATCCATTTGACGCGTGATTTACATGAGAATAAATTATTGGTTTATATAGGCGACGGCCGTTCGGATTTCTGCCCCGCCAAGGTTTCCGATATTGTTTTTGCTAAAGACAGCCTTTTGGCGCATATGAAGAAAGAAGGCCGTGGGCATATTGCTTATGATAATATCGGCGATGTGTACCATTATTTTAAGGAGATTGTTGATGCCGCTTCATGATGATGAGTTATTAAAATTAGAGGCAGAGTATTGTTCGTGGGGTGACACCGTCCATTACGCGAGTGAACTTAAGGTTTTTCGTGATGCCAAGGGAAGTTTCCTGTACGATAGTCATAAAACGCCGTATTTAGATTTGCAGATGTGGCATTCTGTCTGTAATTTCGGATATAAGAACCAGCGTTTAACTGACGCATTTAAAAGCCAGGTGGATGCTCTTCCGCAGGTGTCCAGCCAGTTTTTACATGAAGAGAAGATTCTATTGTCGGCAAAGATTGCCCGCAATATTGAGAAGACCTTTGGAGTTAAGGGGCGCGTTCATTTTAATGTCGGAGGTGCCGCGGCTAATGAAGACGCCCTTAAGATTGTGCGTAACCATACGGGAAAGAATTTGATGTTTGCTTTCCAAGGCGGCTACCATGGACGCACCTTGGGGGCTACGGCGATCACCTCAAGTTACCGCTACCGTGAACGTTTTGGCCATTTTTCTGACCGTGCTAATTTTGTCCCTTATCCGTACACCTTTCGATGTCCGGCGGATCAGGATAAATCAACATGCTGTAATGGTGCCTGTTTGAAGCAAGTGACGCGGTTATTTGAGTCGGAATATTATTCTGTGGCTAATCCAAAAACCAAAAATAGCGAATATGGCGGATTCTTCGTCGAGCCAGTGCAAGCAACCGGTGGATACATTATCCCGCCTAAAGATTATTTCAAGGGCCTCAAGAAAACGTTAGATGGATTTAATGTATTATTTGTCGACGATGAAGTTCAGATGGGATTTTTCCGCACCGGAAAGATGTGGGCCATTGAACATTTTGGCGTTACGCCTGACATCATCGTGATGGGCAAGGCGCTGACCAATGGCTTAAATCCACTTTCGTGTATCTGGGCTAGGGAAGGGCTGATTTCACCCGAAGTTTTTCCGGCGGGGGCCACCCACTGCACCTATTCGTCAAACTCTTTAGGAACAGCGGCAGGACTTGCGGTCATGAATTTAATAGAGGATGAGAAATTTGAGGTCACCGTCCCTCAGAAAGGCGCGTATTTCTTAAACCTGTTAAAGCAATTGCAGTCTAAATACCCTTATATTGGCCATGTTGATGGGCTGGGTCTGGCCTTGCGTTTAGAGCTTTGTCAAAAAGACGGCATTACGCCTAATCCAAAATTAGCGGATGCGATGATGAATATCGGTTTGCAGGGCAAGTTAAAGGCCGGCGGTCAAGATGCTGGTTTAGTTCTTAACATCGGCGGCTATTATAAAAACGTTCTGACTTTTTCACCGTCCTTGTATATCACTGAGCCTGAGATAGAATTAGCCGCGGATCTCTTGGATCAGGCGTTAAAACAAGGGTTGGAGCAAGCAGCATAGAGATTAGTCGGTTTATTGTTTATGTCTAAATTTGTAAGTATATGGTATATATGTATTTATAGATTTATCATCAATTTGTTTTTTCCTTCGTCCTGTGGTAAGCTTTCCTTGAGTCATTATTTCATCCTATAGCTGAATATCCAGTTCTATCATTCTTAACGTAATACTTAATCAAGGGGATTCTTTTATGTTTCATAAGACTGTTGCTTCATTGCTGGCTGTCACCGTTGTTATTTCATCGGTAGGTATACCTAAAGTACACGCCATGGAAGTAAGCGTTCCTTTGATGCCCAAACCTGGCACCATGGTCAATTTAAGCCCAGCCTTTACCCCGGCTCAATTACAAGGGATAACCATTCATAAAGATAATGCCCTGCAATTTGACTTTTTAGTGAATAAGGGCGATGAAAATTTGAATGAAGAACAGAAAAAACAAGAATATAAGAGATTAGTTAAATATTTCTTAGCTGCCTTGACGGTATCTAATAAAGATCAATGGGTCAATCTTTCGCCCTATGAAAATAGCCGTATTATTCAAGATGATTTCGGTAAAACTGAAATGGGCCGCGACCTGCTCGCTCAGGACTATTTGCTCAAACAAATCACATCATCGTTAATGTACCCTGAATCAGGTTTGGGAAAGAAATTCTGGAACAATATCTACGAACGCGCGCAAAAAGAATTTGGCACCACGAATATACCTGTCAATGCCTTTAATAAGGTATGGATTATGCCTGAAGAAGCGGCTGTCTACGAGAGTGGCAATACGGTTTATATCTTAAAAAGTCACTTGAAGGTGATGCTGGAGGAGGATTATCTTGCTCTTTCTAAGACTGGCGTTACTACTAGCGCAGCAAAAAAATCTAGTATGATTAGTTCTCAGATTATTAAAGAAATTCTTTTGCCTGAGCTGGAACGTGAAGTTAACGAGGGTAAGAATTTCGCCCAATTGCGTCAAGTGATTAGCGGGATGGTGTTGGCTACATGGTTTAAACAATCGTTGAAAGAGTCGTTGCTGGGAAAGGTTTATGTGAATCAAGCTAAGATCGGCGGCGTTATTCAAGTTGATTCAATGGCGAATAAACGTATCTATGAACAGTATTTATCGGCATTTAAAAAAGGTGTTTATAGTTATATTAAAGAAGAAAAAGATCCGTTTAATAAACAATCTATTTCTAGAAAATATTTTTCAGGCGGTGTAGTCAGCCCTGCTCAAGTCGCTATTTATAAGCTCGATAGCAAAATTCCTTTTCGTACAATTAGAGCAGGCGCTCTCGCTGTGGATTTAGATAAAATAAGGGTAGCTTTAAAAGCTTATAATAATCCAGCAATGATAAATTTCTCAAGACTTAAAGTTAGGCCATTGATTGTTTCATTAATTCTTGGAGGGCAAGCAGCAATCTTGGCACATGAAATAAATGTTTTATTGCTAGGGGGCATGCGTTTTGTAGAAACGCCCGTTGCTTTTGCAATAGCTGGTATTGCTATTTGGGGAGTGCACAAATTAGAGTTGCGTCGAAATAAGACTAAGAATGAAGCAATGTTAGCGAGCAGACCACGGGCATTACTAATATTAGCGATAGCGATGTCTCTACCCGGTTCGATAACTGCCCATGCACAAAGCTTTATAGAGGGGATTACGCCTTTAGCGGAGGAGGAGTATGCTGATCTTACCGATCAAGTAACGGTAGCGTTTATAACGGGTCAACTATCAAAATATCTGGAAAGACTGCCTTTTGATGAAGATAGAGCGAATGCAGTAAGGTTATTGTTAAATAGACTGCTGAATGCTGTTGATGAGAAATTTATTGCAATGT
This sequence comes from uncultured Planctomycetales bacterium, assembly GCA_964498235.1. Classification (GTDB taxonomy): domain Bacteria; phylum Omnitrophota; class Gorgyraeia; order Zapsychrales; family Fredricksoniimonadaceae; genus JACQQW01. The sequence continues at coordinate 6,329 of CAZCHB010000016.1, read as the reverse complement.
TCCCACGTGGAATATTTCGGACGGATCTTGCAGAACTTAGAAAAAGAAATGAATTGGTCGAAGCTGCCGGCTCCGTTAGTTTAGGAAACGACTATTTAGCGAGAGTAGTGTCAGTATTTTCGGAAGAGAAATATTCTATTCATTGGAAAAGAGCGATTTGGGATATTATAGAGGGCCATGCGGAAAAAAATGATGAATTTCCTTTAGAGGAATTTAGAGGGTTAGTGTTAGGGGTCGATAAGATTGCTCCAGCATTAAGCAAACACGTTAAAGGGCCATATTTAGATCAAGAGTCTCTGCCGGCGGAAGCCAAGGCTTTCTTTCAGAAACGATTTGGTGAATTTATTAAGCTTCTGCCCGAGCAAGAAAGGCCGGAAAGGTTAAGGCAATTATTTGAACAGTTAATTAAGATTAACAGACCACTTTTACCACGTGATGTAAGTGAATTGGAGGGGCATTTAATGGAACATATTAAAGATAAGGATCTTCTTAATGAATCAGTCTCATTGCTTACACGGTTTCTTCTTAATCATTCCATGCGGATATCACATAGTCGAGCAATAGTTGATATTATAAGGAGTTGGCAAAAGAAGCACGGGCTTAATTTATTTAGCTGGGAGAATGATTTAAGGGAATATCCATTTCTGGATCCGAAAGTCAAAAAGTTGTTGTTTCCTGAATTTCAAGATTTAGCAATGCTGACACAAAAAAGCACGCCAGGAGGGATCGATGTCAACGCGGATCATATGAAGTTTAAAATTAAGCGGGATGCTAAAACGGGTATGGAATTGCCTTTTTCTAAGCAAGATCCGGCACAGATGAATGGACTAACGGGTTTTGAACCGGAGATTTTAGAGATAAGGAATATGCCTGTTGTGCCGATCTTAAGTGAATTAAAACATAAGCTTGAGGAAAGCCGGATGGCGGTTGCCGTCGTCTCGTAGAGCGGCTGGTTGGGCTTAGATCAGTTGACTGTAGATTAGAAAAGCGTAAGGCCGACAGCCTTGCGCTTTTGCTTTTGAGAAATGTTTTGTATTTTTTATGGATGTGATAGAATGAATCAAAATTTAGCAGGAAGCACGTGTATAATTTCTGAAGTTCAATTAAAAAACACATGATTTTATTATAATAAATAATTTTCTTAGGGAGAAAGAATGAACATCCGCACCAAGGCCGTCCATACGGGCGTCAACATTGATAAAACATTTAACTCGGTGATAACGCCCTTGTATCCGACGTCGACGTTTTATTTTGACGAAATCGGCAAGAACAAAGGGTTTGATTATACCCGCTCCGGCAATCCGACCCGTGCGGCCCTAGAGGCTAACATCGCGGCCTTGGAGGGCGGGGTCAATTGTTCCGCGACAGCAACAGGGATGGCGGCGATCACCGCAGTGATGTTTTTTTTAAAGCCGGGCGATCACGTGGTCTGCGGGGATGATATCTACGGCGGGACATACCGCCTATTTAATGCGGTATTACGGCCGATGGGTATTAATTTTTCATTTGTGAATATGCGCGACCTGAATTTAGTCAAGAAAAGCGTAACTGCCTCAACTAAGATGATTTGGATAGAGACACCGTCTAATCCACTGCTTAATATTATTGATATCTCGGCTGTTGTTGATATTGCACGCAAAAAGAAAATCTTAACTGTTGCCGATAATACCTTTTTGTCGCCGTACTTCCAGAAACCATTGGCATTAGGCGTTGATATGGTTGTTCATTCAACGACAAAATATTTAAATGGCCACAGTGATGTCGTTGGTGGCGCTATTGTTTACGGGACAAAGGAATTACAGGAGCGCGGGCGTTATTTGGTTAATGCCTTAGGTATTTCGCAAGCGCCTTACGACGCGTGGTTAGTTTTGCGCGGGGTTAAGACCTTGGTTCCGCGGATGGAAGCGCATCAGCAAAACGCGCTTAAACTCGCTGTGTTTTTAGAAGGGCACAAGAATGTGAAAAAGGTGTATTATCCGGGACTTAAAAGTCATCCTCAGCAAGCGTTGATTAAGAAACAGATGAGCGGATTTGGCGGGATGCTAAGTTTTGAACTGAACACAAAAAAAGTCCCGCTTAAGGCTTTCTTTAAGAAATTAAAATATTTCGCGCTGGCAGAGTCCTTAGGCGGTGTTGAATCATTGACGGAATCGCCGTGGTTTATGAGCCATGCGTCCATGGGCGAGGCAGGCCTTAAGGCGTCTGGCATTACTAAAGAAACTGTGCGTGTTTCCGTCGGCATTGAAGACGCGGATGATCTTATTGATGATTTAAATC
>CAZCHB010000016.1:0-4042 GCA_964498235.1 uncultured Planctomycetales bacterium | reverse complement strand
GGGATAATATGATTATTCAGTTATTAACAGCATTTTTTTTAGCAGCCTCACTATCGCCGGCAAACGCAGATATTTCTGAGGTTGAAGCGGCAATTATGAATAAGAATTACGAGCAAGCCAGGGTCTTGGCGGGTAAGGTGCTAAAAGACACGGTGGTTATTAAACAGCGGGTCATGGCGCAGTATTACTTGGGTTTAAGCCAATTGCGGTTGGGCCAATATGCTAACGCGCGTAAAAATTTTCAGATTGTTATGCAGGCGGCCATGAGCCAGGATTTGTACGATAAGGCGGGCGTTGGTTTAGTGGAAGGCCTCTACATGGCTAATTTTTACAAGGATGCCGTTAAGGAAGGTGAAGCCCTTTTGCGCAAAAGTCCAAATTCTCAGTCGAGAAGTTTGATATATTTAAAGATCACCAGAGCGTATTTAAAACTGATGGAATGGCAGATGGCCCGCAATTACCTGCAAAAAATCGTGGATGAATTTCCGCAAAGTTTTGAAGCGCCTATCGCCAAAAGTCTTTTGGAAGAAAAAGAATATTTTGCCGTCCAGGTTGGGTCTTTTCTAGATAAGGACAAGGCGGTTAAGTTAAGTGAGGAGCTTAAAGCCAAAGGCCAGTATGCTTACGTGGTTGAAACCTCTACTGAGAATACAAAAGAATATTACCGCGTGCGGGTCGGCCAGATGAGGAGCCTCGGAGATGCCCAATCTTTAGAGAACCAATTGTCCCGTCAAGGGTATCCCACCCTGATTTATCCATGAGTGATAAAAGAGCCATTTGTCTTATCGGCCCCACGGGTGTGGGGAAGTCAGAAGCAGGTCTCTTGTTAGCTAAAGAACTTGATGGTGAAATTGTTTCCTGTGATGCCATGCAGGTATACCGTGAGGTTAACATTGCCTGTGATAAACCTTCCCCGGCAATGCGTCAGAGTATTCCGCATCATATGATTGACGTAGCCTCAGTGATGGAAGAATTTAATGTGTCTCAGTACCGGCAGATGGCCAGCGACATCGTTAAAGATATCATCACGCGCGGCAAGACCCCAATTATCGTCGGGGGAAGCGGCATGTATGTCAATGTGCTTTTAGATGGTATTTTTGAAGGCGCCCCCAAGGATAAGGTCCTGCGCCTTGAATTGGAAACAAAGGCTAAGGATCCTGAAGGGCTATCCGCGATGCATAAGCAGTTAAGGCAAATAGATCCTTTAGCCGCGAAGAAAATACACCCTAATGATGCCAAACGCATTATCCGTGCGCTGGAAGTTGTTATGACGGCGTCTACGCCGATTTCAGCCTTACAGCCTAAGCGGGAAGGTATTTATTCTCAATACAATGTCACCATGATCGGTTTAAACCGGGAGCGCTGGCAGTTATACCGGCGGGTGGAAGAACGCATTGACCGCATGATTGAGCAGGGTTTGGTTGAGGAAGTAAGAAAATTAAATCAATTACCTTTAAGCAGAACAGCGGCGACGCTTATAGGCATTCCTGAAGTGACCGGATATTTGAATAAGGAATATGATTTAGAGCGTGCTAAATATTTGATGAAGCTGAATACCAGACATTTTGTGAAACGGCAATTGACGTGGTTTAAGCGTGATGAACGAATTCGGTGGATAGAAATTAATGCAAACCAAACAATAGAGGACATTAGGGAACGGATTGGTCAAGTTTGTGAAGATCCGAACGGCCCCCGTCATATGCCACCCTTAAAGCAGTAATTTATCACATGCACGGTTTCACGGGCAAAAGGTTGGGGTTATGCGATAAATATACCTTTTAGGGTGGGCATGTGACGGGGGATGTTCAGACCTTCAGAAAATTCCTTGTCCCTTTTCTGCAAGCTTTATAAATACGCTTTAAATAAGATTAAGGAATAAGATGAGAGAGAAAATATTGCTTTGTATTGTAACGTTAGATATGCGCAATGCGTGGACGCCTGAAGATGAGGCGTCGGAGATGAAAGAATTGATTGAGTCTTGCGGAGGAGAAGTAGTAGATACGGTATTTTGTAAGGCCATTCCTCCAACGGCATCGCATTTGATTACCAAGGGTAAGGTTGAAGAGATACAAAAGATTTGTCAGCAGGGTGGTGTGGACTGTGTGGTGATTGCGCATGATTTGAAAGGGCGCCAGCAAAGGAATCTGGAAGAAGATTTTGGGGTCAAGACCTTGGACCGTACGCAGGTGATCTTAGATATTTTTGCTAAGCACGCATCATCGCTCGAGGGGAAGATGCAGGTTGAATTAGCCCAGCTGCAGTATATGCTTCCACGCCTCGTCGGTTCTAACACGGAATTGTCGCGGCAAGGGGGCGGGATTGGGACATCGGGGCCGGGGGAAACCAAACTTGAAGTTGACCGCCGGCGGATATCGGCCCGCATTGCCCGCCTTAAGGCAGATTTGAAAGATGTGGCAAGAAACCGCCAGTTAAAACGCAAACGCCGTAAGGAGCAGGAAGTCTTAACCGTTGCTCTAGTTGGATATACCAACGCGGGCAAGTCAACCTTGCTTAATGCCTTAACAGGGGCAGGCGCGGTGACCCACGACGGGCTCTTTACCACCCTTGATTCCCTCTCCCGGCAAACGGTATTGCCAAATAACCGTAAGGTTATTTTTTCTGACACAGTCGGGTTTATGCATGATCTTCCCCATGGACTGATTGAGGCGTTTAAAGCCACGCTTGAAGAAGTCCAGCAGGCGGATTTATTGCTGCATGTGATTGATATTAGCAATGATAATTATAAGAATCTCCACGAGGCTGTGAACCGCGTGCTGGATGAATTGAAGCTGATGGATAAGCTGGTTATCCTCGTGCTTAATAAAATAGATAAATTAACCGACCAGACGCGGCTAAAGTCATTTAATAAGATAACAAAAAACTGCATCGGAATATCCGCGGCTAAGGGAGAAAATATTCAAATGCTGCTTGTGAAGATTGAAGAAATGTCCGATACTAATACTGTTGAAATTGATGTTTTATTGCCGCCGGGCCGGATGGATTTGGTCAATATGGCGCATAAGCAAGGACGCGTGCACGATATGACATTTACCGCAAAAGGTATCCGCCTGAAAGCCGCTGTCTCAAGCAAGATTGCCGGTGTTATTAATGGAGCATCCGCGTGATCAGGCATATCCTCTTGGCGGAGGATGACCGCGCCACCCTGATCTTGGTTAAAACCCAATTAGAGAAAAAAGGTTATCTTGTTTATCCTGCCGCCAACGGCATTGAAGCGCTGAAGGTGTTGGGAGGCAGGACAGTTGATTTGATAATCACCGATGTGATTATGCCAAAGATGGATGGGGTGGATCTTTATGCCGCCGTTAAACGTAATCCTGCCACCGCTAATATCCCAATTATCATCGTCACTGATAAAGAAGTATTCATTAAGTCATTTACGTCGCTTGGCGTCTCCCATTTTGTCGCAAAAAGTTCCGATATTACCCAATTGTTAGACCGCATCAAGCATGTTGACAAGGCGGCCCAAGAGGCGCTTAAGTACCATAAAATCCTTTTGACCGGCAATCATCAGGTTGTGCTGGATCAAATGAATGAGGCCTTAAAAGGCCATCATTATTTAACCGCCGCCGTCAGTACAACGCAGGAGATACTCGCCCAAGCCCTTGCGATGACCCCGCATGCCATCTTGATCGACGTCTCATTTCAGGATAATGGTGCCAGCCACGAAATCATCAGCGCCCTGCGCTGTTTTAGTTCATTACAGCTGACAAAGATTATCACCTATGCCTACTTTTCTGACGAGCTAGGCATGGATGTCGAGGGTGTTTTGGCCATGGAACATGCCATTGAGCGTTGTCAGGAAGCAGGCACAGACAAGTACATCGGCCGCTTCAACCAGGCGTTTTTTCTCGAACGGATGATGGAGCTGGGGATTTGACAACCTATATGTTCTATGATAAATTGACACAATGATTCCCCGACTAAGTTCTATCATTTTTACACTTATTTTCCTATTCCTATTTCCCTCATTAAGCCGCGCGGTTTGGATTTGGACGCCGGAAACGGGCAAGTTTATTAATCC
>CAZCHB010000015.1:9817-17119 GCA_964498235.1 uncultured Planctomycetales bacterium | reverse complement strand
GGGCGTAATCTTGCGACACATCGCATGGTGGAAATCGGGGAAGCGGTAGGTACCATTGCGGCACAAAGTATCGGCGAGCCGGGCACCCAGTTAACGATGCGTACTTTCCACATCGGCGGTACAGCATCACGTACCATTGAACAATCCTTCATCAAGGTTAAGCAAGATGGGATTTTGAAATACCATACCCTGCGCGTTGTTCAGCGTGGTAAAGAATATATCGTTTTAAACCGTAATGGGGCCATTAGTATTAATAATGAGTATGGCCGTGAATTTGAACGCCATAATTTGCCTCAAGGGACAGCGTTAAGTTTTTCTGATGGGCAGACAATTGCCAAAGGAACCATTGTGGCTACATGGGATCCGTATACGATTCCAATTATTACCGAAGCCAAGGGTCGTGTGTCCTTCGAAGATTTGATTGAAGAAACAACCTATCGTAGCGAACAAAATCCTGTTACTGGGATTATTGAGCGTGTTGTCGTAGAGCATAAGCAAGAGTTTCACCCGCAAATTATCATTACCGATGAGAAGGGTGAGATTGTCGGTATCTACTCAATTCCAACGGGAGCTCACATCTTAGTCAATGACAAGGATAATGTAGGTGCGGGGGAATTAATTGCGAAGATTCCTCGTGGGGCAAGTAAGACCCGTGACATTACTGGTGGTTTACCGCGTGTTGCTGAATTATTTGAAGCGCGCCGTCCTAAAGATCCAGCGGTGATTTCTGAAATCGATGGGATTACTGAATTTGGTGAAGATAAAAAGGGATTGCGTACAATCATTGTTAAATCGGCAACCGGTATGGCAAAGGAATATGTTATCCCCCATGGGAAACACCCGAACGTTTACAAAGGGGATCATGTCTTTGCCGGCCAGCAATTAACTGATGGCCCTGTTGTTCCGCATGATATTTTACGCGTCAGCGGCGATAAGGCATTGCAAGAATATCTGCTCAATGAAGTCCAGGAAGTTTACCGTTTACAAGGTGTTAGAATTAATGATAAGCACATTGAAATTATCATTTCGCAAATGTTGAAGAAAGTGCGTATCGACGAATCAGGCGATACCGATTTTCTTGTCGGAGATCAGGTTGACCGCATGACATTCAAGAAAGCGAATGAAGCGGTGTTAAAGAAAAAAGGAAAGCCGGCTCAAGCGACTCCATTGCTCTTGGGGATTACCAAGGTTTCCTTGACGACGGAAAGCTTTATTTCTGCGGCTAGCTTCCAAGAAACAACAAGAGTCTTGACAGAAGCCGCGGCTTCTGGTAAAGTAGACCTTTTACGTGGCCTTAAAGAAAATGTTATTGTGGGTCATTTGATCCCAGCGGGGACCGGGATCCACAATTATAATAATGTTGAAATGGTAAAATATGCCGACAATATCACAGTTAATCAGACATCGCCGGAAACTCAAAGTCAAGCGCAGTAAGTCGCCGGCTTTAACGAGTTGTCCGCAGCGCCGTGGGGTTTGTTTACAAGTTAAAACCATGACGCCGAAAAAGCCTAATTCAGCATTGCGTAAAATTTCACGCGTGCGTTTATCGAATAAGGTGGAAGTAACTTCCTATATTCCCGGGGAAGGTCATAATTTACAAGAGCATTCAATTGTGTTAGTTCGCGGCGGCCGGGTTAAAGATTTGCCGGGCGTGCGTTATCACATTGTTCGTGGTACACTTGATACATCGGGTGTCGCTAATCGTAAGAAATCCCGTAGTAAGTACGGTGCTAAAAGAGCAAAGGCTAAATAATGAGACGTCGCAGTGCTGAAAAAAGAAAAATCATAGGTGACCCTAAATTTAACAGTGACTTAGTCACGCGTTTTGTTTCGATCATCATGACTGAAGGCAAAAAAACAACGGCTGAACGTATTGTTTATAGTGCCTTGGAAATTTTGAAAGAGAAAACCAGCGAAGAAACACCAGTCAAGGCTTTAAATAAAGCCATTGATAATGTACGTCCTCGCCTGGAAGTCAAGAGTCGTCGTGTCGGTGGAGCAACATACCAAGTGCCGACCGATGTTCTTCCTGCGCGCGGTATTTCATTGGCTATGCGCTGGCTGCGTGATTTTGCCCGCAATAAAAAGGGTAAACCGATGGAAATTAAACTAGCTGAAGAGCTGGTTGCGGCATATAAGAGTGAAGGTCCTGCAATTAAGCGGCGTGATGAAACCCATAAGATGGCCGAAGCAAATCGTGCCTTCTCACATTTGAGATGGTAAACTAAGATGGCTTCCAATACAATCCCCTTAAACATGTTTCGTAATATCGGTATCATTGCCCACATTGATGCGGGCAAGACTACAACTACCGAGCGTATTTTATACTATACTGGCGTTATCCATAAGATGGGGAATATCGATGATGGTAACACGGCCATGGATTGGATGCCGCAGGAACAAGAACGCGGGATTACGATCACTGCCGCTGCGACAACCTCTTTTTGGAAAGAGCACCGTATTAATATTATTGATACACCCGGCCACGTTGATTTCACCATTGAAGTTGAACGCTCTTTAAAAGTTCTCGACGGGGCTGTTATTGTTTTATGTGCGTGTTCAGGCGTCCAGCCTCAAACTGAAACTGTCTACCGCCAAGCTGATAAGTATAATGTTCCCCGCATCGCTTTCATTAATAAGATCGACCGTCTTGGTGCTGATTTTGACCGAGTAGTAGGCGAAATGCGTGAACGTTTTGGGGCTAATGCAGCAGCTATTGTTTATAACGATGGTGCTGAGGATCAGTTTAAAGGTTTGATTGATGTTATTAATGAGCAATATATTCAATATAAAGATAAAGATGGTATGGAGTTTGACTTACTGCCCCTGCCTCCGCAATTCGTTGAAAAAACGAAGAATTACCGTCATGAATTGATAGAGCGTTTGGCTGATGCTGACGATGAAATAGCTGATATTTATCTAAATGGTAAAGAGCCCACAAAAGATCAGCTGATGAAGGCTATACGCCGTGCCGTTATTGCTTGTAAATTTATTCCTGTGTTGACGGGTACTGCGAAAATGAATCGCGGTGTTCAATTTGTTCTCGATGCTGTTGTTAGTTACCTGCCGTCCCCTTTAGATGTTACCAAGATGAAGGGTTATAATCCTGATAATAAAGAAGAAATTATTGATATTAAGGCTGATGAAAATCTTCCTCCTGTCTGCATGGTTTTCAAAATAGCCTCTGATAAGTATGTTGGTAAGATATATTTTACCCGTGTTTATCAGGGAAAATTTGTTCCCGGCCAAGAGTATTTGAATTCTTCGAATGGTAAGACAGAAAAAGTCGCTAAGATTGTTATTATGCATTCTAATAAGCAGGAAATTATTAATTCTGCCTCAGCTGGGGAAATTGTGGCGTTTGTAGGCCTGAAAGAAAGTAAGAGCGGGGATACCTTGTGCGCCGTCAATAAACCAGTATTACTAGATGGTTTGAAGCCGCCTGAAGCTGTTGTTTCTTTAGCTATCGAACCAAAGACCAAGGCAGATCAGGATAAAATGGGTTTGGTCTTGCGTAAGTTCTTAGATGAAGACCCGTCATTGCGCGTTAAGTTTGACCACGAAACATCACAAACGATTATTTCCGGGATGGGTGAGTTACACTTGGAAATTATTGTTGACCGCATGAAGCGTGAAAATAATCTTGATGCTAATGTTGGTCAGCCTGAAGTTGCATATAAAGAAGCAATTACAAAGAAAGTTACCGGCATCGTCGGGAAATATGTCCAGCAGTCCGGCGGTCGTGGTAAGTATGGCCACGTTGTTATCGATGTAGAACCTGGTGAGCCTGGTACCGGTTTTGTTTTTATTGATAAAATTAAGGGCGGTGCGATCCCGCGGGAATTCATCAAGCCTGCCCGTGAAGGAATGGAAACAGCAGCTCAAAACGGAGTCTTAGCCGGCTACCCTGTTACCGATTTTGTGGTAACATTAATTGATGGTTCTTATCACGATGTTGACTCTGATGAAATGGCCTTTCAATTAGCGGGAAAGCAGGCCATTAGAGAAGCTTTTAGAAAAGCTGGTTCTGTTTTCCAAGAGCCGATTATGAAATTAGAAATCACTGTTCCCGAAGAATATTGGGGAGGGGTTATCGGTGATTTGATGACCAGACGTGCACAAATTAAAGAAACAGGTAATCGCGGCAAATTAAAAACTGCGATTGCAAATGTGCCGTTAGCAACAATGTTCAGCTACGCGAATGCGCTGCGGTCTCTCACGCAGGGACGCGCATCATTCTCAATGGAGCCTTCTTACTACGCACAAGTTCCTGGTTCGATCAGCGAAAAGATCATCGGCGCTCGTCAGGAATTTGTCGCTAAAGTCAGTTAAAACGACCTTTGAGAATTAACACATAAGCAGTTTGTATCAAATTTTAGTTAATTATTACACATATAAAACTAAATAAACGGAGGATTTACCATGGCAAAAGAAAAATTTCAACGTAATAAGACGCACTTAAACATTGGGACAATTGGTCACGTCGATCATGGTAAAACCACCTTATCCGCTGCCATTTCTACTGTTTTGAGTACTAAAGGTTTATCACAAGCGCGTGCCTATGATTCTATTGATAATGCTCCAGAAGAAAAAGAGCGTGGTGTCACCATTAATATTTCTCACATTGAGTATGAAACTGAAACACGTCATTATGCGCACATCGATTGTCCGGGCCACGCTGACTATATCAAGAACATGATCACTGGTGCCGCTCAAATGGATGGTGCTATCTTAGTCGTTTCAGCAACGGATGGCCCGATGCCTCAAACTCGTGAGCATATCTTGTTAGCCCGTCAGGTTAACGTTCCTCGTATTGTTGTGTTCATGAACAAATGCGATCAAGTGGCTGATAAGGAGTTATTAGACTTAGTTGAATTAGAAGTCCGTGATTTATTAAGCAAGTATAAATTTGACGGCGATAACACTCCGATCATCCGCGGTAGCGCCTTAGATGCTTTAAATAATCCTAAAGATTACGAAGGCAAGGCTAAGCCAATTATTGAATTAATGGCTGCTGTTGACGCTTATATTCCCGCGCCTGTGCGTGAATTAGACAAGCCATTTATCATGGCGGTTGAAGACGTTTTCTCAATTTCAGGTCGTGGTACTGTTGCGACAGGTCGTATTGAACGCGGACGCGTTAAGGTCGGCGAGGAAGTTGCGCTGATTGGTTTACGTCCGGAAGTGAAAAATATCGTTGTGACCGGCGTTGAAATGTTCCGCAAAGAGCTCGAAGAAGGTCAAGCTGGTGACAATGTTGGTTTATTGATCCGCGGTATTGGTAAAGAAGACATTGAACGCGGGATGGTTTTAGCGGCCAAGGGAACCATTACGCCTCATACAAAGTTCAAAGCAACTGTTTATATTTTAACCAAGGAAGAAGGCGGTCGCCATACACCATTCTTCAAGGGATACCGTCCTCAGTTCTACTTCCGTACCACCGATGTGACTGGGACAGCTGAATTACCTGAAGGTACAGAAATGTGTATGCCTGGTGATAACGTCACCTTAACGATCGAATTGATCACACCGGTTGCGATGGAAAAAGAATTACGTTTCGCTATCCGCGAAGGCGGCCGTACCGTCGGTGCAGGTGTTATCTCTGAAGTCTTGAAATAAGGAAAATTATGCAAAAAATTCGTATAAAACTTAAAGCGTTTGACCATAGGTTGATTGATCAATCGACTCAGGAAATTGTCGATACAGCTATCCGTACTGGGGCGCAAGTATTAGGTCCTGTACCTCTGCCGACAAAGAAAGAACTGTATACGGTTCTACGTTCACCGGTGATTGATAAAAAAAGCCGTGAACAATTCCAATTGGCTACGCATAAACGACTGATTGATCTTGTCAATCCTACATCTAAAACGGTTGAAGCTTTGCGTAAATTAAATCTACCGGCTGGTGTGGATGTGGAAATAAAACAATAAGGAAACATATGATCCGCGGTTTAATGGGAAAAAAAGTGGGGATGACCCAAATCTTTGATGGTGAAGGAAATATCATTCCGGTCACCGTAGTGGAAGCGGGTCCTTGTACGATTTTAGGTCTGAAGGAAAAACCTTCCAAAGTCGTATTAGGATTTCAGCAAGCAAAGGAAAATCGTTTACATAAGCCTGTTTTAGGGTTTTTGAAAAAGGTTGGTTCTGGTCCTTTAAAGCACATTAAGGAATTCAAGTCTTCTGATAACAAAGAGTATAAGGTTGGACAGGAACTCAAGGCTGATTTTTTCCAAGCGGGTGACTTCGTCGATGTGACCGGTACATCCATTGGTAAAGGTTTCCAGGGGGGGATGGTGCGTTGGAATTGGAACGGTGGCCCGGCAGCTCATGGTTCTATGCATCACCGCCGTGTTGGTTCTATCGGATCATCGTCTGACCCGTCACGTGTTTATAAGGGTCAGCATATGCCTGGCCATATGGGAAGTGAAACGGTGACAGTCCAGTCATTACGTGTTATGCGTGTTGATGCGGACAATAACTTGATTTTAGTTAAAGGCTGTGTTCCAGGTTCAAAAAATGGCCTTTTGTATATTAATAAATCATTTAAGAAGGCATTTGCTTCCTTAGATGAAAAGAAAGAAGTTGTCGCCGTTAAGCGTAACCCAATGAAGCAAAGTAAAGCGACCGCTGGTAAGACAGCTAAAAAGTAAAGAGAAAGAAAGATTATGCCAGAATTAACAGTCGTAGATATAAAAGGTAAGAAATCTGCAAGTATTGAATTACCTAATGGACAATTTGGTGTTCATGTGCACGATGCGGTTATACATCAAGCAGTTAATTCTTACCGCGCTAATGAGCGTCAAGGGAATGCTTCAACTAAGGACCGCGGTGAAGTTTCCGGAGGTGGTAAGAAGCCATGGGCGCAAAAGGGAACAGGCCGCGCTCGTTCAGGTTCAAGCCGTTCTCCATTGTGGAAAAAAGGTGGGATTACCTTTGGCCCAAAGCCGCGTGAGTTTTCTTTTGATGTGCCGCGTAAGGTTCGAATTGCCGCGCTGCGGGAGTCTTTGAATGCAAAGTTTTTAAGTAATGAATTAGTGTGCATCGATGCAATTAATATTTCTTCTGGTAAGACTAAGGATTTTGCAAAACTTCTTGAAGTTTTAAAATTAAAAGGCCGTGTGTTAGCTGTTCTTGATGGTTCTGATGAAAAGTCAATCATGGCTGGGCGCAATATTCGATCGGTGACATTAGCCCGTGCGGGTAATGTTAATGCTAAAGATATTCTAAGCAACAAAAATGTCTTAGTCACTAAAAACGCTTTAGAAACTTTATTAAAGAGAATACAGTAAAAATGGATCCC
>CAZCHB010000015.1:5095-9807 GCA_964498235.1 uncultured Planctomycetales bacterium | reverse complement strand
GACCTAGCAAGGAAATAAATACAATGGTCACTTCTTATGATATTTTAAAATCGCTTGTACGTACTGAAAAAGGAACTGGTTTGGAAGCAGACCGTAAATACTTATTCCAAGTCGCGACCACAGCCACCAAAATCGACATCAAGCGCGCGGTACAAGAAATTTATAAGGTTAAGGTAGAATCCGTTAACACGGTGCTTGTGCCTGGAAAATTAAAGCGAGTCCGTTTTAAATCAGGGTACACATCGGACTGGAAAAAAGCCATCGTTACACTAAAAGATGGTCAAAAGATTGAGAGCGTATAATGGGAATCAAACGTTTTAAACCAATAACAAATGGTCTTCGTCACGCAGCACTGCCGGATTATTCTGAAATTACTAAGGGTAAACCAGAAAAATCATTAACAGAACCTATAAAGGGTACGGGCGGACGTAACAGCTATGGACGCATTACATCACGTCATCGCGGCTCTGGCCATAAGCGTAGATACCGCATCATTGATTTTAAGCGTACCCGTATTGATGATCCTGCATCGGTATTGGCCATTGAGTATGATCCTAACCGTACCTGCCGTATCGCCTTAATTGAGTACGCCAGTGATAAAGAAAAATCATATATTTTAGCACCCTTGGATTTAAAGGTCGGCGATACTGTTATTAGTACCATTGATGCTGATATCGAAATTAAGGCTGGTAATTGTTTGCAATTACGCCGTATTCCATTAGGGACAGGTATACATAATATTGAACTTAGGGCAGGAAAGGGCGGACAAATTGCCCGTTCTGCAGGGACATCGGCGCAATTGATTTCCCGTGACGGAGGCATGGCGCACTTACGTTTACCCTCGTCAGAAGTCCGTAAGGTTGCTATTGAATGCCGGGCGACCATCGGTCAATTAAGTAATGTTGAAAATGAAACAGTGTCAATTGGGAAAGCTGGTCGCAGCCGTTGGTTAGGGCGCCGTCCACAATCACGTGGTGTGGTTATGAATCCAGTCGATCACCCTCATGGTGGTGGTGAAGGGAAAACACCTCAAGGTAATCCTCATCCGGTTACGCCATGGGGCAAACCAACCAAGGGCGCAAAGACGCGTAAACCAAGAAAATATTCAGATCAATGGATCGTCAGAAGAAGGACTAAGTAATATGCCACGTTCAGTAAAAAAAGGTTTTTACGTTGAAGAATCTTTAATGCGCCGTTTTGAAAAAGCTGCTTCAGTTGCTCAAAAGCAGCCAATTAAAACATGGTCCCGCCGGTCAACCATTATCCCGAACTTCGTCGGATATACGTTTTCGGTTTATGATGGTCATAAGCATGTGCCGGTTTTTGTGACTGAAAACATGGTTGGTTTAAAGTTGGGTGATTTCGTTCCGACCCGTACATTTAAAGCGCATGGCGGGGTTAAAGCTAAGAAAGCAATGCAGAAAAAATAATCTAAGGGATTAATATGATTTCTAAAGCACATGGTAAATATTTAAGGGTTTCATCAATGAAGATGCGTCAAGTTATTGACGTATTGCGCGGCAAGGATGTTGCGACATGTAATGCCTTGCTAATGCAGATTAATAAAGGCAGTACAGCTGCAATCAAGAAAGTTTTTGATTCCGCTGTCCATAACGCCAAACAAAAAGGTGTGACGGAAGAACAGCTTTTTATTTCACGCATCACGGCAGACCATGGCGGTTCATGGAAGAGATTCCGTGCGGCTTCATTTGGACGCGCGACACCAATTTTAAAACGTACAACGCATTTAACCATTGAATTAGATCTTAAGAAATAGGAGATAAAACGTGGGACAAAAAGTTCATCCGTTAGCACTTCGACTTGGGTTTACAAAAAATTGGCGCAGCCTTTGGTTTGCGGAACGCGGCGAATTTGCAAAGAACATCAAGGAAGATTACAAGATCCGTGATTATATCAAGAAGAAATTTCTCCAAGCGGCAGTGTCTATGATCGTGATCGAACGTCTAGCAGAACAAATCAAGGTACGCATACATTCTGCCCGTCCTGGCGTTATTATCGGGCGCCGCGGTGCTGATATCGACCGTTTACGAGCTGAACTTAAAGATATTACAAAGAAGGATATGGACAAGATTGTCGTCGACATTCAAGAAATCAAGAACCCTAATTGCGACGCGCAATTAGTGGCTCAAGCGGTTGCCTTTCAATTAGAGAAGCGTGTTGCGTTTCGCCGTGCGATGAAACGCGCGATTGAACAATCTCGCCAATCAGGCGCTAAAGGTATTAAGATCCGCTGTGCAGGTCGCTTAGGCGGAGCTGAAATGGCGCGTACAGAAAAATATTTTGAAGGCAAGGTTCCCTTGCATACCTTCCGTGCGGATATAGATTATGGTTTTACTGAAGCTGTTACCGCCTATGGTTTAATTGGCGTTAAAGTTTGGATTTATAAGGGTGATGTGATCAAGGATCAAGAAGAAATTCAAGCCCAAGCTCAAGCAGCGACGGCAAATCAACCTGCTGAACAAGTTGTTGCAGCAGCATAAATAACCGTAGGAAAGGGCGGTAAGCCCTTTTGTACACAAAGGATTTAGTATGTTATTAATGCCGAAAAGAGTTAAATATCGTAAAATGCAAAAAGGGAAATCCCGTGGTATTGCCACCACCGGCGCCCAAATGCATTTTGGTGAATATGGTTTGAAGGCTATTGAAAACGGTCGTATTCCTGCTCGTCAATTGGAAGCATCCCGTATCGTCGTTGCCCGTAAATTACGCGGGACTGGTAAATTATGGATCAATGCTTTCCCTCATAAATCGGTCACTAAGAAGCCGGCTGAAACACGGATGGGTAAGGGAAAGGGTGATTTAGATCATTGGACAGCGGTTGTTAAGCGCGGTAAGGTTGTTTTTGAATTAGGCGGTGTACCTGAAGATTTTGCTAAACAAATTTTACGTTTAGTGGCATTTAAATTGTCAGTTAAAACTAAATTTATTACCCGTGAAGGGCATTAATGTTAATTCTTTAAATGGGTAAGTAGTAAGAGTTGGGTGGTAAAGAGGAAGAGTTAAAAGGAGTATTATGAAAATTAAAGATTTCAAAAATTTATCAGATGATGAACTTATAGCTAAAGAAAAACAAATCAAAAAAGATTTGTTTGGCTTAAACAATCAGCGCCAAATTGGGAAATTAGAAAAGCCGACCAATGTCCGAAATTTCCGTCGTGATATCGCGCGCATTTTAACAGTTTTAAATGAACGAAAGGTAAAAGGAAACAAGTAATCTTCGGATTTAGAAATCCGAAGATTCCGTGTTCATAAGCTTATGAAAGATATCAATAACACTTTAACACGAAATAATCGCCGCCGCCTTTTAACCGCAACTGTTGTCAGTGACAAGATGGACAAGACGCGTGTTGTTCAGGTTCAAAAGGTTGGAAAACATGCTAAATATGAAAAAGCTGTGCGTCACTTTGTCAAATATAAGGCGCACGATGAGTTAAATGCGTCAAAAACAGGGGACGTCGTCCGTATCATGGAAACACGGCCGTTGTCTAAAGATAAGCGCTGGGTCATTGTACGGGATGTAGCCGAAGCTAAAGGAAAATAATATGATTCAGTTGAAAACAATTTTAGATGTTGCTGATAATACGGGTGCCCGCAAAGCATCGCTGATCGGTGTGCTAAAGGCTAAAGGTAAGATGTGGGCTCAGGTGGGTGATATCGTCCGGGTAAACATCAAGGAAAGTACACCTGATGCTGCAGTAAAAAAAGGGACCATGGCTAAAGGGATCGTTGTCCGCACAAAGAAATCCATTCGCCGTCCTGATGGGACCTATGTGAGATTTGATTCAAATGCAGTGGTTATCATTGATGATGCGGGAAATCCCAAAGGTACCCGCGTGTTTGGGCCAGTTGCGCGTGAATTGCGCAACATGGAATACATGAAAATTATTTCTTTAGCTCCTGAGGTAGTCTAATATGTTACGTATCCGTAAAGATGATCAAGTTGTTGTCACTGCTGGAAAATATAGAGGTAAAACTGGTAAGGTTGTCCGTGTTATGCCAAAAGTCAACAAAGCGGTGGTTGAGAATTTAAATGTAGTTAAGAAGGCTGTTAAAAAAAGTGACACCTATCCCCAAGGCGGATATGTGGAACTAGAAAAGCCTATTGCTTTAGCTAATTTGATGTTAATAGATAAGAAATCAAATAAGCCGACACGTTTTAAAGCTAAAATGCTTAAAGACGGCGGTAAGGTTCGTATCGCTTATAAAACCTGCGAAACAATATAGGTTCAGGGAGACATACAATGAGTCCGCGTTTGCAAGAAAAATTTAGAAAAGAAGTTGTACCAGAAATGCAGAAAAAGTATGGGATCAAAAATCCAATGGCTGTGCCGCATATCGACAAGATTGTCGTTAACATGGGCGTTGGAGAAGCTATTTCTGATGTAAAAATTTTAGACCGTGCTGCGGTTGATTTATCGACGATCACAGGGCAAAAACCACAAATCCGCCGCGCTAAAAAAGCAATTTCAAATTTTAAATTGCGTGAAAATTTACCAGTTGGATGTAAGGTGACATTACGCCGTGCCCGGATGTATGAATTTATTGACCGTTTAGTTAATATCAGCTTGCCTCGTATTCGTGACTTTAACGGGGTTAACCGTAAGGCTTTTGATCGTGATGGAAATTACACCTTAGGTATTCAAGATCAAGGTATTTTTCCGGAAATTGATCCGGGTATCCGGGATTACCGT
>CAZCHB010000015.1:0-5085 GCA_964498235.1 uncultured Planctomycetales bacterium | reverse complement strand
AAAATGGGGATAAAGAAAAAAATACCGAATTACTGCGTCTGTTAGGGATGCCGTTTACGAAGCAATCAGAGGGAAAATAAAATTATGGCAAGAAAATCATTGATTAACAAAGCAATGGAAGCACCTAAGTTCACTGTCCGTCAGCATAACCGCTGCGGTCTATGCGGTCGCCCACGCGGTTATATGCGCCGTTTTGGGATTTGCCGTATCTGTTTTCGTGAATTGGCTTGGAAGGGTGAAGTTCCTGGCGTTAAGAAAGCGAGCTGGTAATGTCTGTCACAGATCCTATTGCAGATTCTTTAACTATAATCCGAAATGCTATCCACGTTAAAAAAGAAACCGCTGAATTTCCGGCGTCAAAATTGCTGGAGCGTGTTGTCGATATATTTAAGACCGACGGCTATATTGAAGATTACCGTTTGTTGAAAAATGAAAAGCAGGGCGTTTTAAAAGTGTATTTAAAGTACGAAAATAACAAGTCTTCAGTAATGGGCATTAAACGTATTTCTCGTCCTGGATTGCGTGTTTACGCAGAAAATAACCGTATCCCAAGGGTTTTAAACGGCCTTGGAACAGCGGTGCTGTCAACGTCAAAAGGTGTTATCAGCGACCGTGAAGCGCGTAAGTTAAAAATCGGCGGCGAGATTATTTGTTATATTTGGTAGGATTAATCAAGGAAATTAATTATGTCACGTATTGCTAAAACACCAGTTGTAGTGCCTAAGAATGTCAAAGTAAGTTTTGACGCGAAAAAGGTTAATGTTGAAGGCCCGAAGGGTAAATTATCCATGGCTATCCCGTCGGAAATTGTTTTAGAACAAAAAGAAGGGCAGATTTTTGTTAACCGCTTAAGCGATACCAAGCAGGCTAAATCAAATCACGGGACAACAAAGCGTTTAATCGTTAACATGTGTGAGGGTGTAACTAATGGCCACCGTCGTGATTTAGAAGTCCAAGGCGTTGGTTTTAGGGTGGCGTTACAAGGCAGTAAATTGGTGATGAATCTTGGTTTTTCGCACCAGATTGAATATGAAGTCCCAAAAGAAGTCAAAGTTACATCAGCAAAGCCTACTGAGATTTCAGTGGAAGGCGTTGATAAGGCGATGGTCGGTTTTGTTGCGGCCAAGATCCGTGAATTTAAACCGCCAGAACCATATAAGGGCAAAGGAATCCGTTACGTCGGAGAAATTGTTAAACGCAAACAAGGTAAACAGGTGACAAAGTAATGCTATCCATTAAAGAACATAAAAGAATATTCCGCCATGAACGTATCCGTAAAGGCGTGTCAGGTACTACAGAACGTCCTCGGCTTTGTTTGCACCGCAGTATCAATAATTTGCAGGCGCAAATCATCGATGATGTGTCTGGAAAAATTATCATCGGCAAATCAACATTAGCTAAAGATGTGCGTTCAAAAGTTAAGACCGGCGGTAATGTCAATGCGGCAAGTATCTTAGGTGAAGCCTTAGCGGCGGAAGCAAAAAAGAAGGGGATCACCAAGGTTAGTTTTGACCGCGGGGGTTATTTATATCATGGCCGTATTAAAGCATTTGCTGAAGCGGCACGCAAAGCAGGATTGGAGTTTTAAACTACTATGAAAGATTCTAAGAAAAACGAAGAAATTGATGAAAAGATTGTTAAAAATGCGGCTCAAGCTGAGCAGATTCTTGAAGAAGAATTAGCTCCTGTTGCGGCTCCTGAAGAAGCGGCGTCAGCCTCTGGCGTTGGTTCTCAGACACCTGCTGTAGGCCCAGGAGCACGTGGTGCCCGTCGAGGTGGAAAAGGCGGAGAACGCCGTCCTGCGCCAAAAAAAGCATCCTTAACTGACAGCGGCATGATTGAGAAAGTTGTATCCATTAATCGTGTTGCTAAAACTAATAAGGGCGGTACACGTTTATCATTTTCTGCGTTAGTTGTTATTGGCGACGGTAAGGGTAAGGTTGGATATGGTTTAGCTAAAGCCTTGGAAGTTGCGACAGCCATCAAGAAAAGCCTAAATGCGGCAAAGAAAAATATGATTTTTGTTAACCGTAAAGGGACGACGATAACCCATGAAATCTTAGGTTCTTGCGGTTCAGCACAGGTGTTGTTAAAGCCGGCTTCTGAAGGTACCGGCGTTATCGCCGCGGGCGCTGTGCGAGCTGTCTGCGACGGGGCAGGGATTTCTAATATTTTAACTAAATGTCACCGTTCCAATAACCCAATCAATGTTGTGAAAGCGACATTTGATGGTTTATCACGGTTAAAAGCGTATAAAGCGGTTGAAAAAGAAGCTTAAGGAGTATTATGCAATTACATCAAATTAGAAAACCAGTGGGATCCGCAAAGCGCAAAAAGATCGTTGGACGCGGCCGTGGTACAGGTCATGGGAAGCGTTCTGGCCGTGGTCAAACTGGTCAGAACTCGCGCGCAGGCCGCGGAGTTATCGTCGGTTCTGAAGGCGGACAAATGAATTTATTGCGTCGATTGCCAAAGGTAGGTTTCTTCAGCAAATGGCCGACAGAGTATCAAATTGTAAATGTTAACGCATTGAATGTTTTCAAAGATGGTGATATCGTTAATGTAGAAACATTGAAAGACGCAAATTTGATTAAAAGCTCTAATCGTCCTGTTAAGATTTTGAGTTTGGGTGATATTAAGAAAAAATTAACCGTACATGCGCATCGTTTTTCAAAGGTTGCCCAAGATAAGATTACTAAAGCAGGCGGAAGCACTCAACTAATCGGAGCGGCTAAATAACCTATGATTTCTCAATTGCTTAAAGGCTTGTTAAATTGTTTTAAGATACAAGAGTTACGCAATAAGATTATTTTTACATTAGGGATTTTATTGGTTTACCGCTTGGGATGTTACATTCCAACCCCGGGCATCAACGGCGCGGCTTTAAATGAGTTTTTCGCGCGCATGACGGCTAGCAGCGGCGGCGGTAATGTTTTTAGTATTATGAATATGTTTTCCGGCGGGGCTTTAGGAAAATTGACCCTGTTTTCGTTAGGGGTAATGCCGTATATTTCTAGTTCTATTATCATGCAGTTATTAACGGCGGTCATTCCATCGTTAGAAAAATTGTCAAAAGAAGGACAGGCTGGGTATAAGAAGATTAATCAATTTACCCGTTACGGCACCGTTATTTTGGCCATGATCCAGTCGTTCTTTATTGCTCTTTGGCTTGAAAGTCCCTCGATCTTTGGCGGTCTGCAAATCGTCAATGATCCCGGAATGGGTTTTCGCTTATCAACAATGGTCACGTTAACAGCGGGATCAGTCCTGCTGATGTGGTTAGGTGAACGCATTCAGGAAAGAGGTGTTGGTAACGGGACATCATTAATCATTACTGCTGGGATATTATCATCAGCACCGGCTGCCTATCAGCAATTGGCTATGTTGTTAAACCCGCAAAGCGGTTCAGCTCAGCTTCAGCCGATTGCGCTTGTTCTAATGGTGGTGTTTTTGATAGCAGTCATTGTGGGAACAACGCTGATATCTCAAGGCCAGCGCCGGATTCCTGTCCAGTATGCACGGCGTGTTGGCGGCAACGGCGAGGCAACAGGCGGCCAATCAACGTTTATTCCGTTGAAGGTTGACACGGCAGGTATCATTGCGATCATTTTTGCGCAGTCAATTATTTTGTTCCCGGCAACCTTGGCAGGTTTCTTGCCAAATAGTCCGTTACAGCATTTTGTCTCATGGATTTCACGCGGTCATCCTAGCTATTATGCTATTTATGGGGTTTTGATTATTTTCTTCTGTTATTTTTATACAGCGATCGTTTTTAATCCAAATGAAGTTGCGGATAATTTGAAGAAACATGGCGGTTTTGTCCCGGGTATCCGTCCAGGAAAAGAAACGGCCGATTACCTAGACTATGTACTGACACGTATTACTTTAGTCGGTGCCTTGTTTGTATGTACCATTGCAGTTATGCCGGATGCCATCATGGCATCTTTTAAAGTTCCTGATTTAGTTGCTTCATTCTTCGGCGGTACAGGTGTTTTGATAACTGTCGGTGTTATGTTAGATACAATGAAGCAAATTGAGTCGCATTTGCAGATGCACCATTACGAAGGTTTTATGAAGACCGGTCAACTGCGGGGACGCCGATGAGGATTGTGTTATTAGGGCCTCCAGGCGCTGGCAAGGGTTCATTAGCTGGTTTGATTAAGGGCATGATGAATATCGCACACATATCGACAGGTGATATGTTACGCGAAGAAATGTCCGCCAAAGGCGGAAAAATATCAGCATTAGGTTTAGAAATTAAATCGCTCATTGAAAAAGGTGCCTTGGTTTCAGATGACATCGTTACTCGCTTAGTTGAACAAAGAGTCAGCACTGATCCAGTATTAGCTAAAGGGTATATGCTCGATGGTTTTCCACGGACAGTAAACCAGGCTAAAGATTTAGATAAAATTTTAGAGAGAGTTAAACAGCCGCTAGATTTTGCGTTGAATATGGATGCAAGTATCGAGATAATTCTGATGCGTTTAACAGGCCGGCGAGTATGCCGCAAATGCGGTGCTCTTTTTCATTTACGCAATAAACCGCCTTTAACGGCAGGAGTTTGTGATGCCTGCGGCGGAGAATTGTATCAACGTTCTGATGATAATGAAGAAACGATCCGTAAGCGCATGGATGTTTATATGCAGAGTACAGCACCGATCGTTGATTATTATAGGGCAACAAACCGTTTGAAAAAAGTAGATGGTGATAAAGAAACGATCGATGTGCGTGAGGACTTAATAAAGATTCTTAATGAAAAACAATATCAAAATCAAAAGTCCAGCTGAAGTTGACATTTTACGTAAAGCTGGTAAGATTTTGTCTTCAATTATTACCGAATTAAAAGGCTCTTTAACAATTGGAATGACGTCGAAGGAATTAGACCTTAAGGCAGGGGCAATTATAAGCCGCCATAAGGTAATTCCCGCTTTTAAAGGTTACCGCGGTTTTCCCGGGTATGCATGCCTTTCAGTCAATGAAGGTGTCGTCCATGGGATTGGAAACCAGCGCGTAATCCAAGAAGGCGATATTGTCAGTATTGATGTCGGTATTATCTATGTAGGATATTATTCCGATACAGCAGTT
>CAZCHB010000014.1:0-17210 GCA_964498235.1 uncultured Planctomycetales bacterium | reverse complement strand
AATAGCCCCTTGAGGAAAATCTTCTAGAAATTGTTTTGGATCTTTTATCGCCTTGCGACGAACATCCAGATTTTCTAAAGAAACATATTTCTTCTTTGGAAATGCCTCTTTACACAACGTTGTTTTTCCTGACTGTCTTGGGCCAGTAATTGTGACAACAGGATATTGGGAAGCAAGTTTTAATACATGCCGTTCAATGGCTCGTTTTATCATAAAACAAGTATATCTTATTTATTACAGATTTGCAATCATTTATCAAATCTGTATGATGAGCTGACGAGAACGACGAACTCTCCCCTTGGAGGGTGTTTGGTGAAGTGTTCCTGCAGGTCACGGGCGGTGCCTTTTTTGATTTCTTCAAACATCTTGGTGAGTTCGCGGGCACAAACTACTAAGGGATCGTCCATCACCTCTTCGATATCTTTCAATGATTTTAAAAGGCGGTGGGGAGATTCATAAAAAATAACCGTGCGGCCTAAACCTTTCAATGCTTCCAGGTTTTTACGGCGGGCGCCGGATTTAACAGGCAAAAAACCTTCAAAAATAAAATTATGCATGGGCAATCCCGACGCGGTCAAGGCCATGATCAAGGCGCAAGGACCGGGAATAACTTCCATCTTTATCCCAGCGTCAAGGGCGGCACGCATCAACGGATAACCCGGGTCGCTAATGCCGGGAGTACCGGCGTCGCTGATTAAAGCCACCTTCCTGCCCTCTTTCATCATGCCAATGATCTGGGCCGTCTTGCGGTCTTCGTTGTGTTCAAAAAAGCTAATGAGAGGCTTGGATATTTCATAATGGTCGAGCAGGATCTTGGCATGACGGGTGTCTTCTGCGGCAATGGTATCAACTAAACGCAACACCTCAAGCGCGCGTAAAGTAATATCTTTAAGATTGCCAATGGGTGTCGCGACGATGTAAAGCATTCCTTAAGCCGGCTTCTTCGCGCGCTTGCGTTGGATCTTACGCACAAAATTATTAGCATCTTCCAGCCATTGCAGGCGCTGGGCATGGGTTGTCTTTGTAACATAATGCACAAGATGTTCATATACTTCAAACTTCTTTTTTCTTAGTGATCCCATAAATTCTAACCTTTTTGCATGCGCTTAATTACATTTAGCTGAACAATGTCATCAAGATCTTTGTTTCGTCCCGCCTTTTTTTTCAATTTTACCAGATGTTCTATGGCAATGATCGGTATTTTTATACCATCCACACAGACATCTTTCTTGCTCTTATAAAGACCAGCAAACTTAATTGGCTCATCGACAAACATATCAATCAAATCAAAAGGAGGACGTCTTTTTACAAAGGAAAATACAATCATTCCTTTGGTTTTTTTCCACTCTTCTCTTTGCTTATTGTCGCTGAATTGCTGCTTGGTTACGGGCACCTTTTCTTAAATTATAGCTGGAGGACAAGTTTTAATCAATGTCTAACAAGAACTTAATATCATCCCAGCCAAGTTTCTTGGCGATGCCGTCCTCGGAAACAACGAGGGAATCGATGATATTTTTTTTGCGTTTCTGCAGTTCCAGGATTTTTTCTTCGATGGTGCCTTTGCAGATTAATTTATAAGCGGTAACGGTATTTTTCTGTCCGATACGATGCGCGCGGTCGATGGCTTGGTCTTCCACCGACGGATTCCACCATGGTTCGTACAAAATGACCGTGTCGGCGCTAGTCAGATTTAAGCCCACCCCGCCGGTCTTTAAGCTTAGCAAGAAAACCTTTACGTCAGGATTATCGTTAAAATTCTTAACGGCCGCTGCGCGGTCCTTGGTTGATCCATCCATATATTCAAAAGGAATTTTCTCCTTCTTTAAATAATCACCGATGATGGTAAGCATTTCCACAAACTGGCTGAACACTAAAACCTTATGCCCGCCGCTTAAGGCTTCCTGGAGCATTTCTTTTAACAAATTTAATTTGGCTGAAACCATCAGCTTATGGCCTAGGTCAACATTGGCCAGTTGAGGGTGGCAGCAGATCTGACGCAAACGCAAAAGCACCGTTAAGATCATCATGCGGTTTTTATCAAGACCTTCCTTTTGATACGCATCGACGACCTTCCGACGGGCCAAGCTTAACATTTCCGCGTAACAACGCGCTTGGGTCGGCTCCAATTCACAGAGGCTGACCTGCTCAATCTTATCCGGCAGTTCCTTGATGACTTCCTTCTTTAAGCGGCGCAGTAAAAACGGTTTGATCTTCCGTCCTAATTTAGCCAATGATTCCTTATCTTGTTCTTTAAGAATAGGGTTTTCAAATTGATCCTTAAAGCGCTCATACGATCCCATAAAGCCGGGCATTAAGAAATCAAAAATCGACCACAGATCCGCGACGCTGTTTTCTAATGGCGTCCCTGTTAGGACCAAACGGTGCCTGCTCTTTAATTTCTTGGACATGCGGGCATTAAGGGTGTAGCGATTCTTGATATTCTGGGCTTCATCTAAAATGACATAATTAAAATCATACTGCTCATAAAGGGCGGCATCCCGCCGTAACAAGGCATACGAAGTGATAATCACATCGTAATCAGGCAGATCATGAATTTGTAAGCGGCGATCGGCACCTTGGGGTATTAATATTTTTAAATCAGGAGTAAATTTATTGACCTCAAATTGCCAGTTCCACACTAAGGTCGTCGGGCAAATGACTAAATTAGGCAGTTTAACACCGGACTCTTTTTCTTTCTTAAGCAAAGCCAAGACTTGTAAGGTTTTTCCCAAACCCATTTCGTCGGCTAAAATACCGCCAAACTTAAACCCTTTTAAGAACGCCAGCCAATCCAAGCCTTTTTGCTGGTAATCCCGTAAAACAGCCTTTAACTCTGACGGCGCTTCTGATTTTTCAATAGAGCTAAATTGGGTCAGGCGTTCATGTAATTGGTTAAATGAGGCTTCATAGTTTGATTCTAAATTACGTCGGCCAGCCTCTTCCATCAAGAAGGGCGCTTGAAAAGCAGGCAATCGGCCGGCCTTATTCTCAAGTTCTTCCAGCATGGCGTTGGCTTGATCAAACTCATCCTTGGCAATCAATAAGATCTCGCCGGATTTTAACTTAATATAGCTTTTACCTGACATCAATTGCCTGCGGATATCGTCGTGGGTGAAGGTTTGGTCAATATCTTTGGCGTGATATGTGATATCAAAATGGAACCAGTCAATACCTTTTTGGCCTTCCCCTCCAAAATTAACCCGGGGCTTTATCATGCTTTTAAAATTTAATTTAGTTTGGAAATCCGGCGCGTAGGTCACCAAGGCGCGCTGTTTTAACAAAGGCAGTTTGGCCGAAATAAATTCCATCACATCTTCGGTCTCATAAATTCCCAGCCGCCGCCCGTCCCACTTAACTAAGCACTGCTCTATTAAAAACCGAAATAAATCGCGCTCCGCCTTAATATTGCGCTTGATCCAGCCCAAGGAATCTGTTTTTCCAAGCGGAATAAACTCAGGCTGTCTGACCATTTCCTCGACGGTCATAACCTTCTTGCCATAAACAGTCTTTAAATCAAGGCTCATAATCTTACTGGTGTAATCTAAATGCACCCTAAACTGCGGCGGTAATTCTTCTAAAAGGGTCTTGGTCAACGCCTCATCTTTATAAATAATCTCACAGCTGTTTTGCAAAGCCGGGATGGTCGTATGTAAAAGCTTGGGCACTTCCTCGGGAGGAATGGAAATCTCTTCGTTTACGCGAAATAACGATTCTAGTAAAGCCCCGTCGAAGGCATCTGGGAATGAAAAAATGCGTCCGCCGTCAAAATTAATAAACCAACAAGGTCTGCCTTGAATGGTGCTTCCGGCAATCACTTGTGACGGATCATCCGGGTCTTTAAGGACCAGTTTAGCCTGGATTTTCTGCGCTTTCCTTATGAACGTAATGGCAATGCCAACGCGCTTATCGCCCCGCAGGGTTAAACGGTTACCTTTACCCTCATAGAACTCAATGCCATCGCCCACGGTCTCTTTAAAAAGAATAGCCAGCTCATGCCATTCAATGGCCATGGAATGCTCGTCAAAATCACCCAGAAATGAATAGGCGGTACGCAAGGCATGCTTTTGTTCGACGGAAAACGCATCCAGGGGCGGATATGTTGAATCTTTGCCATACAGATAATCTTTAGGATTAGCTAAAGAGGCTAAATTATCAACATCAATAATATCTTGATCATTGGCAATCTGAATCTGAAGCTTCACATCTTCTTTACCGCTGCCAAAATGCGAACGCGTCGGTAGAATAAAACGGATGACGGGTTTAGTTAAGACACTGCTCTCATCGGAAAGCAGTAGCGAATTAGCCGTAGAATATACGGAATGATCCCCCGCGACATTCTCTCCAGAGGAAGCATATGCCAAAAGCGCCGCAACTCCATGCTTACACAAGGAGCCCACTTCATAAGAGCAGGTGCATTGCGAAGGCATATCCTTGCGTTTTAAATAAATGCGAACATGGTAAGGTGTTTGCTTGCGGCCGGAGACATGGGCGGAAACAATCCCGTTTTTATTGGACCATTTACGCACCCGTCCTTCAAAAAAATATGTCCGCCCGCGCAAGAAAGCGGCATCACCGGCCATCGAGCGGATTTGTTTCTCATTGAGTTCAGTAATCACTTATTCAACCGTCACTGACTTAGCTAAATTACGGGGCTGATCAACATCACACCCGCGTTTAACCGCGATATAGTAAGCTAGTAATTGCAAAGGGATAACCACTAAAAGCGGTGAAAATATCTCGTCGATGCGGGGAATTTCCAAGCAGTAATCCGCGTAAGACTTAATGTCTTTATCTTTAATTGTCACAACCGCAATGACATTGCCTTTACGCGCGCGGATTTCCTGAATATTGGACGCCATTTTCTCATAGACATGCGATTGCGGCGCGATACAAACAACGGCGCGGTATTCATCAATCAACGCAATTGGGCCATGCTTCATTTCGCCGGCGGCATAACCTTCCGCCGGAATATAAGAAATTTCTTTAAGCTTAAGCGCCCCTTCCATGGCAGAGGGATAATTAATATTACGGCCTAAAAACAGGAAACATCCAAAATGAGAATTCGCTTCAGCCACCTTCTGCACATGAGACCTATGGGCTAATAATTCAGTGAATAATTGCGGAACGCGGGACAACTCTTTCAATAATGCTTTAGTCCTCGCCGGCGGGCATACCTCGCGGACAGACGCCATCTTAATGGCTAACAAATAAAACATGGTCAACTGCGCGGTATACGCCTTTGTTGACGCCACACCAATTTCAGGGCCGGCATGTGTATATAAAACACCGTCGGCTTCACGCGCCAATGACGAACCAATCACATTACAAATAGCAATGACCTTGGCGCCTTTGGATTTAGCTTCACGCACCGCGGCCAAGGTATCTGCTGTTTCGCCGGACTGGCTGACAGCGACAATTAAGGTATGCTTATCAATAATGGGATCACGATAGCGGAATTCACTGGAGGTGTCAACCTCGACGGGAATACGGGCCAGCTGTTCAAGGGCATATTTACCGACTAACCCCGCGTGATACGCGGTACCACATGCCACCACACAAACTTTCTTAACACCGGCTAAAGCCTTATCCGATAAGGTTAAATCTTCTAAATGCAATTTGTCTTTCTTCAAGCGCAGGCTCAGCATTCCCTTTAACACAGAAGGCTGTTCATGGATTTCTTTGAGCATGAAATGCGGGTAGCCTTCTTTTTGCGCGGCGGCGGCAGAAAACGTCACCGTATTGACTTTAAACGGCATTTTTCGGCCGTCAAAAGAGGTAATATCAACCTTTTCCTTTGTGATAACCGCCATTTGCCCGTCGTCTAAATAAATCACCTTGCGGGTTAAGTCGATAATGGCCGGCACATCAGAGGCGATAAAATTTTCATTATCGCCCAGGCCTATCACCAGCGGTGATCCAATGCGCGCGGCAATCAGCACATCCGGATGAAAATGACTGACAACACCTAAGGCAAAGGCCCCTTTTAATTCTTTAATCGTCTGGCGCACGGCGGCCGTAAAATCTCCCTTGTAGTGCTGGGCAATCAAATGACCTATGACTTCAGTGTCCGTCTCTGAAATAAATTTAACGCCCTTAGCTTTCAGGCGCGCTTTAAGTTCTAAATAATTTTCAATGATCCCGTTGTGGACAACAGCGAAATGGTGTTTACCGTCAGTGTGTGGATGGGAATTAATATCTGAAGGAAGCCCATGCGTAGCCCAGCGTGTGTGGCAGATACCGGCGTGGGCAAAGGGCAGGGGCTTTTGTTTAATAAGTTCCTCTAAAAAACGGATCTTTCCTTTGGATTTGCGGACAGACAAAACGGCGTCGTTTCCAAGGATTGCGACGCCGCTGGAGTCATATCCGCGGTATTCAAGCTTTTTTAAGGCTTCAAGAAGGATTGGTGTTGCGTCTTTGGTGCCGACGTAGCCGATAATCCCGCACATATGTGTGTTAGATTAAACCGCGCTCGGGCGGACATTAATCAAGGTAATGATGCTGTTATAGCTGTTTTTCTTACGGGTAAAATATACTTCACCGGCAACCTTGGCCGTTAATGACGCACGCCCTAAGACATTGATACCTGGTTTCCACTTATCCCCATTACGGGTTAAAATGGTACCTGCCTTCACTTTTTGTCCGCCGGAAACCTTAATACCTGCTGTTTCAGCGTAATATTTACTTGTTGTCCCGCCTACACGTCCACCCATACCAACCTCCGATTACACTTTTAAAATTCATATGTCATGCCCGATCGTTTCTGTCGAGCATCTAGCACGCCATTACGTTGAACTAGGTCCCCGACTAAAACATTCGGGGACGACAATTAAAGAGAAACCGATATTATACTATAATTTTCGTACTCAGCAAGTTTTTATTTTGACCCCAAGATCCTGTCAATTTCCCTCTTAAATCCATTAAAATCCCTGGAATTTGTCTTTTGACCGTTGATATAGAAGGTCGGGGTACCGCGCATATCGACTTTTTCAGCCAATTCCATGTCTTTGGCAATTTGCGCCTCATAAGCGGCGTCGTTCTTTTTAAGGTCATTGATTAATTTATCCGCGTTAATGCCCAGCGCTTTTGCATACTCATTTAGTTTAGATTCAGACACATCGGCCCCGTTGTTTAAAAGAAGCTCAACCATCTCAATAAATTTGCCTTGATTATGCGCGGCCATGGCCGCCTTCGCGGCTGGCCGGGCATTGGCATGAAACGACAGCGGATAATTTTTAATGATTAAACGCACGTCCTTCGGGTACGTGCTCAAAGCCTGCTTCACCGGCGGATAAAACATCCGGCAATAAGGGCATTGTAAATCGGTAAACTCGACGATGGTAACCTTGGCATCCTTCGGCCCGACAATAATAGACCCTGCTTCAGGAATATCATAGACCTTATTTAAATCTTCCGCCGGCGGCATTTGAGAGGGAGCGGCGGCCTGAGCGGCATTGGCAGCCTTATTAATAGGACCTTCTAATTTACTCTCCAGCGACGCGATGCGCGTATTTAATTCACTGACCCTTTGGATCAATTCTCTTTGCGTGTCAACAACCTGGGTGGTTTTCTCCCACAAGGGAAAACTGCCCACCTGCACAGCATTGTTGATGCAGATCAAAACGCTAAATCCCGATATCACCCCGATGACAATGACTAATAAGACTACGACGATATTATTTTTCATAAAATCTCCTTTTTCCAATTATAAATCAACCTTGGCGTAACGCTCAACGATATATTTTATATCTTCCCAGCGCTTACGGCAGCCAAAAACAGCGACGATGTATTGGCGGTTATTCTTTGTAAAATAGCCGACAAAGCATGATTTGGCTTCACGGGTATAGCCTGTTTTACCGTAAATATTCTGCTTCCAATTTAAAAACAGCGCCTTATTATGGCTTTTTAGATAAAACCTGCGTCCTTCTTTAGAATACAGGATGCGGGATTTAAAGGTGATTACTTTACGGAAAAATGGATTTTTTAACGCTTCTTTTAGTATAAGCATCATGTCCCGTGCGGTGGTGTATTGCTCTGCACTGGAAGGCAGGCCGCTGGCGTTGGCGAAACGGGTATTGACGGCGCCGATTTTGGCGGCCCTCGCGTTCATCATTGCCGTGAAATCGCCCTGATTGCCAGCCACCGCTTCCGCCAGAACATTGGCGGCATCATTGGCAGATTTTAAAAGAATGGCGTAGATCAAATCCCGAACCTTCATCTGCTCGCCGGGATTTAAGCTTAATTTGGTCTGCTGGACATTGACGGCTTTGGCGCTGGCGGCAACATAATCATCCAGTTTAAGGTTTTCCAGCGCTAGAATGGCGGTTAAGACCTTGGTTGTTGAGGCTGGGAAAACCCTGCGGTCTATGTTTTTAGAGTAAAGATACGCATTGTTTTCGGTATCCACCAAGACAGCCGATACGGCGCTCACCGCGGAGCGCGCCTTGACTCGTTTTTTCTTGCGGGCGGCATGCGCATCTGCCGGGATAAATAAAGCGGCGATCAAGGCGCAGGCAACAAAACGGTTAAAGACGGATCTCCAAAAATTATTGCCTATCACTGTTTTCTCCGGCCGCGCTGTTTCGGACGCATTCAAGTGCTTTGGCAATGCCGGCGGTGGGCATGATTAAAGTACCTTGGGCTAGGTTAATACGCCATTCGTCTTTTGATCGTGTAACCACAATACGTACATTCTGTAAAAGATGTTCATCGTGGACGAGGCAGTAAATCAGGGCAATTTGCCGCTTAGGGTCATACATGTAATCTTTAAAGGCCACGGCGATGTTACCATCGGAATAATCTTCCGCCTTAAAAGCATCAGGGTCAAAATCTTTAATGCGATAATGATTCAAAGCCATTTCCTCCTCTTGTGGCATATCAACGTGTTTCTTTTTAGTCAGCAGGATTTCATCAAAATCCAACTGCCCGCCTTCCACCCATTTGCGTTCAAACTTGGTGCCGTAGCTGGCGGGAATCGTCGTGCGTTTATAATCAAAGATGCTTTGATCAATTTGTTCTTCCAGCCAATCGGTGTATGGGTGATGGTCGGTGACCACCTTAAGCGCGCCCCCGTCGATGAGGCGGTTGTTGATGACGCCTAAGAATTCACGCGTCATATAACGGTGTTTGATATCAGACTTTTTCGGCCATGGCGGCGGATAAAGGCAGTACATAAAACGAATCGAACGGGGAGCAAAAAGGAATTTAAGGCCCGGGCGCACATCCATGCGTAAGACGCGGACATTGGAACTGGCCGCCCGGCTTAATTTACGCAGTGTCCGGCTTATGCGTTCGCAATATTCTTCAAAGCCGACGTAATTGACATCCGGGTTCTCATCCGCTAGCTTGGCCAAGAATTCCCCGTTGCCAAAACCAATTTCAACATCAAGAGGATTTGAATTATTAAAAATCGACGGCCACTGGGCCGGGCGCGGTAGGGTGTGATGGTCAATGAATGGTTTCAAAGACACATAAAACGGCTTCACTTCTTCTGATCCCAGCCTTTATACGCCAGCACGCCGCCGCAGAAGGTTAACGGCATAAGTTCATCGTCGCTGACAACGCCGTCAGGCTGATGCACGGCCGTGACATAATATTCGCTGACGCAGTCCCCCTTAGCAGTCTTAACGTGCTCTGTCTTATAAGGGTTAGGGATGGTGATTGGTTTTGCATCTGAAGAATTTTGGTAAGAATACCCGACGATAATGGACTGCCCCATGAAGGCGTGGACTTCATCCTGGGTCATGCCTAAACGGACATTCTTTAACGATGCTTCATTAAGGATAAAGGTCTGTTTGACCGCCGCCTTTAAGGAATCATACTCGGGCGCAGTCGCACAGCCACAGATTAACAAGGCAATAAATAGACAAAAAAATCTTTTAAACATGTCGTTATTATACATAAAGATCATTATTGAACAAGTCCTTTAAGATACAACTGCCTCTTTCTTTCTGGAAACCGTTCAATAGCATAACGCAAGGCTGTGCGGGGCATGGTCTTGTGGTGCTTTTCCAAGAAATTATCCAGCTCTTGTTCTGAGGCATGTTTGCCGACTTCCCTCAACATCCAGCCAACGGCCTTATGCATGAGATCATGCCTGTCTTTTAACAGCATGCGCGCAATCGTCAAGGCCGGCTCATGCTGGCCTTGCTTGATGCTGTGCCACGTTGATACCATGGCAATGCGGCGATCCCAAAGCAATTTTGATTTAGCCAAGCTTTTAAGTACATCTTTGTTTTTATCCTCAAGATATTTGCCGACGATGTGATGCGCTGAGGCATCGACCAAATCCCAATTATTGACCCACTGCGTATGCTGTAAATAAAATATATAAATCTTAATCCGCGCGCATTCATCAGCGACTTTAAATTGCTCAACTAAGATCAGTAAGGCGGCTAAGCGTTCTTCATGGATAGGACTTTTAATCAATTGGGAAACTTCATCCAAAGATAAATGCAAAAATTGCTTAGCCACCGCCCGCACCTGCGGCACGGTGACGCCTAAGAATTGGTCTCCCTCACCATATTCTCCTTGACCGGTTTTAAAGAACGAACGCAGGACCTTGGCTTTGGAAGGATTGGCATAAGAATGCAGGAGTTTCTTCACATCTTGTTTTATTGTTTTCATATTATTCTTCCCTCCATGTTGAATAAATCGCCGCTAAGATCTCTTCAGCCCTTCTAATGTAAAACTCAATCTCACGCCCTTGGCGTTTAAACGTTTCTTCCATCGAATCTAAATATGCAAAACGTTCTTGCATAATTGCCTCCAAAAGCTCAAAACCATAATATTGCCTATTGCCACTACAACGCTTCCAATCCTGCTGCACCATCTGCCAAAGCAAAATCGTCGCATCATAATCATCCTTCAATGTTAATAAAAGCTGTACCAATTGGTCGTTCGCTCCTTGCTCAAGCATTAAAACTAAGTTCTGAGTATTCGCAAAGATGCGATCTCTAAAAAGGACTGCTCCATTCGCATCCCTTTCAACCGTCCTATAAAAGACATCAAAATGCCTAATGAGCAAGTACTGACTTGAAAGGCGCTCGCGCAACCAATATTTATATTGATCGGGGATAGTCTTTTCATAACCAACTTGATTAAGAATCCCTTCAACTTCATTCCTGCCTGCTTCATGGTAAATAACAGAATTCATAAAAATTTTAATTTCTATTGGAGAATATCGTAATCCCCTTAAAGCAATCGTGATAATTCTATGACCGGAAATGTTTTCGATTTGAGGAAGATATTCTATCCTGCCGTCACTTTCATGGCGCGCAAGAATAAATGATTCCCTGTATTCTTCAGAAATAAAACCCGCGGCTATTAATGCGTCACGGACATCATCAATGCGCTCAGCCATCCATAAAAAATACTCTTTCTGTTTCCTAAACGCGTATTGTTCTGCCGCCTCCCGCTGTCCTTGGGCAGTGATAGAATGTGGTTTATTTTCTCCTAAACGTTCAATAATCTTTGGATAATCTTTAAATTTATCAGCGAACAATTTAATTGCGTTTGAACTAGTGGCTGGTCCGTCGCGCACTTTATAATCCGGATAATAATTCCCATCACCATCTTGTTCTTCCTTTACATGTTTATGAACATACTCTCTCAAACTATCCACAAAAGGAGTCAATCCCCGCTCATGCGTTGCTATTATTCCAATAACTCCTGATTCTTCTAAAACAGTTAAGAACATTTGTAATATTTTTCTACGTTCTACGTTATTTGCCCCTTCAAATGGTTCGTCTCCAACAAAGAAATAACGTTGATCAAGGCCATTTTGATACGTATAAATCTCCCTAAGAATATTTTTTAACAACATGACTTCCTGATAAAAACGGCTTCGGCCGTCTTTAAGCGAATCCCTCACGTTAATATGAGTTCTTATTCTCAATGGCGTTAATTCCATGTAGCGCGCGGCTACTGGACTGCCTAGCTGGGCTAACACAATATTTAACGCGGCCATGCGTAGATGCGTTGACTTTCCTCCCATATTGACACCGGTCAATAGCTCCAGACGATTGCCTTCGCCTAGAATAACACTATTGGACACGACCTCTTTCTGCGATGCCCATAAAATTGGGTGAACTCCATCAACAATCTTAAGACGCGGTTTAAATCCATCAAGAATAACCGGATAAGAATTCATTCCAAAATCAATAGCCGATTGAGCCTGTCCTAACAATAAATCCCACTCACCTAACTCATTAATCCATCGATAATAATTGCTATCATCAGCATTCTTAAATTCTGCTCGAAAGGTCGGCAAAAATCCTCCCTTAATTCTCATGCCGATATAATTAGAATGAACAGGGTCAAAAGCTTCAATCACTGGTTTTAATACAAGCTTAAACGCATCTCTTGTTTGGTCATCATCAATGCCTCCAATAGCAGCATAAAGCTTCTGGTAGAAACTTTTTAATCTCTTAAAATGAATTAGTAATAACGCAATCTCAATAAATGAAAAAAGAACAGGCAGGATGACGAACATCGTTATAAAAATACAACCTTCAACAGTCCATTCCCAACCAATCACAACATTTATCGTTAACAATAATGCTGACAGTGCAAGGACAAACGCGCGGCGTTTGGGAAATAACAGCACCCTCTTATTTTTCATGTAATCTTTACTTTCTCCAAATTGCTCTGACTCAAGCGAAACCAAAATCATTCTTAATTGATGCCTTAAAACGTGGTCTTTAATTAAGTATTGAACAATTTTCTGGCGATGAATAATATTCTGAGCGTTAAGGCTTAAATTAGTCAGACGACGTACAAATGTCTTACGCCCAAGCGTAGAAATTGTTCTGTCAAAAACATCAAGCATTGAAAAGCCGCTTTTGTCCTTGGATAAAATATTTAAATCAAGCAGATCATTCGGCGTTAATTCTGCTTCTTTGTTATTCTCTATTAGAGGGGAATCATTATTAGGGGCTGGAACCTGTCCATCGATGCGCTGCCAAAAACGGATGGCTACAGAATCTTGAGACAAGATACGACGGAGAATCTCCATTGCGTTAGTTTCTGTTATAGGGCCATCCCGAAGGCGGAAATCCGGCCACAGCACGCCATCATCTTTTAATTCATGCGAAAAATGAATGTTCTTAAATCCCTGCAATCGATTTGCAACCTCAACTAATTCTTGATCATGTGTTGACACAATGCCGATAATCCCTGCTTCTGAAAGACTTGGCACATAGGCTTTTAAAATGCGGATGCGGTCTTGATGATTCGTGCCTTCTCCAATCTCATCCATCAATAACAAATACTTGCGATCTGGCATTTGTTTTATATCTTCTAAGATAGATAACATGCGGTCAGTCTCTTCATCAAAACGACTCTTGCCGCGTTGCGGTTCATCTTCCACATTAATGTGGGTGCGCAGGCGCAATGGCGTCACTGCCATAGCCGATACCGGTACCGGCCAACCCATGCGAGCCATCACTACCAAAAGTCCAACCGTATTAAGCCAGGTTGATTTTCCCCCGGTGTTGACGCCGGTCATCATATAAAATTGTGTTACGTCATCAAAACTAATTGAGTTAGGAACGATTTCATCCGTTGTTTTAACGGCAACCATTAAAGGATTAATGCCGCCAACAATTGATAAACGCGGGTCTTGACTATCAATTATACTGGGAAAATAGCTAAGACTTAATTCACGTGAACGCTGTGCTTGCGCTAAAAGCAAGTCCCATTGGGCGATTTCATTAATCCATCGAATAAAATTCCCAATCTTAGCAAAAGTAAATTGCGGATATTGATAAACGTGCCATGTTCCTTCTAACGAAAACCCTACATAATGAATATCCTTATCATTAAATGAAGAACGCAACACCGCGCTTAAGTCTTCCAAAATCTTCTTGTCATCTGACATAGGCATAGCATCAACGGCATCTAAAAGTGATCTTGAAAAAGTTCTTAATGTATTAATATATTTTGCAAATACGATTTTACGCTCAATCTTACGATGCACCCCTGGATTAAAAAACACTCTTGCAAAAGGATAGAGTAAATCTTTCTTTAACCGTGCTGGATCAAGTAAAGCGCTGTGTAAAGGCTCGGCCTGAAAAACTGTCCTGCCCGGCATTAACAATCCTCTTAATTTTTCTCTTAGCTCCTCCTGCGCCATCAAAACTCTAACCGCCCTTTGCCGCGCTACAATAGAATCAACGTTCATATCCGAAACCTTTAATCGTTGAGCAAATTCTTTTGCTCCCACAGATGTCAAGGTTCGATTGTATAGCCCCCAGAAGCTAAACTCATCGGATGTTCTATCAACTGTTGCACTCGGCTCTTGTTGCCACAACCGTAAATCATTAATATCAGCACGCGTTAAAATATCAGGATTAAAAGGATCAGCTTTACGTGTACTGCGCTTCAAGTTAGTTCGATTAAAAAAATAAAATGACGGTGAAGATTGTTCTTTTCTTAACGTAATGTAATATCTAAATGGGGCATATTGGACACTCCAAACTACTAAGTAAATTAATGCGCCTATCAATGACCATGGAATGGCTAGCAGAAAATTAGCTTTAGATAATGCTTCTGATACTCGAAAAGCTAACACTGAGTAACTAAGCGTAGCTGCATATAAAGAAATACCAGAAAAAACAACAATAAAAAATACTACACCGTTAATTACGATGATCCACAAGTTACGCTTGGTTTGCTTAATGAGCTGTTGATCTAGATTTCCATGTTTAGGCATGTTGTTAATTCCATCGGAAAGCTTATCTTTTAAATAATACTTATCAAATAACTTCCTTGGAATATTCAGTATCTTTACTATTATTGCCATCACCATTAATATAAAAACACTAAAATCAAACCATATTGGAAGACTCGCTAAATATACTGAAATATCAAAATAACCCATTCCATAAATGCTCTTTTGGGTGCGAGCGTTTTGGTTAAACTGACGGTGAAAGCGAATGGCCGTGTTTAAGGCTTTAATGCGGAAGTATAGTGAGCCAGCGATGCGGAGAATTTCCCAAAATATTGCCGTCAATATTTGCAAGATAGCAACAATAACAGCGCTTGCAATAAGCCACAAGGTTAAACGTGTTGTCTCGACATTAGGGAAGTAATTCTCTATGGATGAACTGAATTGACGTGCCTTGACATCTAACTCCTGCAAGAT
Source organism: uncultured Planctomycetales bacterium (assembly GCA_964498235.1). Lineage (GTDB taxonomy): Bacteria > Omnitrophota > Gorgyraeia > Zapsychrales > Fredricksoniimonadaceae > JACQQW01. The sequence goes on along the minus strand of CAZCHB010000014.1, from coordinate 2,068 downwards.
TTGTTTACCTTCCCTTTCAATATGCGCATACAACTGATCCGTTCTCAACGAAAGCTGTTCTAAATCTTTTTTTTCATCTTCCGTTGGTGCGCGCGACCGATGATAACTTAAATCAAAAACCTGGTGATGACGCGCTACAAAACGTTTTGCTATTTCAGCTGACGTTTCATTGGTTACAAAACCAGAAATACGTTTTAGAACTTCTTCGACTGGCGGGACGATCCAATCGGAAATAATCCAGCCTAAACCTTTACGCTCAAATAATCGGTATAGGCTATGCCAAACAGGATACATGCCTAGCTGTCGAAATCTTACAAATAAAACTACACCATCTCCAGGTTTATCTTCACCAGCAGCGTCTTGGAATGGCGGCAGTTTTGAATATTTCCTTACAAGAAATTCAAATCCAGGATATTCTTTGAGAACATCACGTATAGGCTTAAATACATTATTAGTGTCTGTAGACTTTCCAAGATTAATTATGCCGTTAACATAATCGATCGTTAACTCTCCTAGATGGTTCCACCATAGAAATAAGGTCGGCTTACCATCTACAAAGACACTAAAACCATCCGGCTTTAGCTCAACGCTTACATTAAGTTGTTTGCCGCCTTCTTTAAATTCATACTCGATCTTCAAAGTGCCACTATCATTTATATACTCAGCCAAGACAGAAACACCATCCCTTTCATGTTCTAAGCGCTTCTTATAACCTTTCGCGAACATTTTCCATAAAAATAACCCTTCTAACTGCTTCCTTATATCAACTAACTGCAGATACGTTGGGGCATCTTTTACGGCTGTCCCCTCAACATGTCTAATCAATTGAAAAAACTCAAAAGACAATATCCCGCGCAACATTAAACGATGAGCAACGCGTGAAGGATGTTGAGACCACGCAACATTATTCTTAAAACGTTTTATATTCTCCGATAGAAAGCTTCCGCCTCCCTGGCTACGCCTGAATTCATGCGCAATAAGCATCTCCATATAGGCGGTCGTTAATAAATCAAAACGATTCTGCTTTTTAAAATATGGCTGATGATAAAAAATAATATTAACGCCTTCAATGTGAGCAAAGGCAAATAAATGGTCCTTAACATTGCCAAGGCCGTCTTTTGACAATAAGTGCTTTGCGCCTATAAATAAATAAGGACGGTCCTCAATCTCTAAGGCTTTTGCTGAAGCTAAAACATCGGATGCCCCCTTAATCCATTGCGATAAGACCCTTTCAAAACTGCCCGCGCCTTTTGGAATAAAAAAAATAAATCCATTATGCTTATACTGCCAGTATTCCTCGTCATCATTTAAGGTAGAAATTTTATTGCTATTTGTCTCGTATTTGCCTCTAACCTTCCGGGCTACATTACGAATACGATTAGTTGACAACGGATAGTCTGCCATAAAAACACGTACTCCTCCTGCAGTGCTACTTTCTCCATCCATTAGAGATCCAATATTTTCACCGCCGTATTCCAGGGGCACGGCGGACATGTAGGCTGGCTTTACCATAGGCATTTGCAATCTTCTTTTGCGCGCCTGACGTAATTCCTTTAAATTGATAAATGACGTCGGAGTAATATCAGCATAAAGCTTATCCTGCTGATCACGTTCAGCATGAACCCAGAATATTTCAGGCTTAAGCGTTGAGGTAAACCCTCCTTCTGCCAAAACAAAGCTTCGGCCCATGCCCTCACTGAGCTTGATCACGATCTCATCATATACTTTATCCAAACTAATAAGCAGCCTTCTGCCCTCTGAAACCTTTACCGCAAATTTCTGAACTGGCACTAAATGACCTTCCGGATTAAATGTCCATATAACAGCGGGGCTCTCGTCGGTTCTCTCAAAATGCTTTAGATCTACAAAAATCTCGTTGAAAGAAACAATGAAACCAATCCTGCGCCTAGGGTTCCGCGGCGCATTAACCATCGTCGCGGTGACTGGTTTTGAGAGGCGCCAGATGGTCTGGCGCACCAAATCCTGCTCTTGAATATTCAAGTGCCCCCAGGGATGCAATGACATGAACTTAAAATTTATCCCCCAATCATCATTGGTCTTGATATAA